>JAZRWH010000045.1:0-4426 GCA_045599585.1 Myxococcota bacterium | reverse complement strand
GAGTTCTGCACGCGCGACAAAAGAGCGCGGGGATTCCAAAGGGGCGTCCGCGATACGACGCCCCTTTGGGCCGTCCGCAGGACAGAATGAGAATAAGAAAAGTATAAAATTCTGTAACGAGCGCATTTCGTTACAGTTAATGAAAATATTTAGTGGGACAGCAATGATATATATTACTACACTACAATATATATTACTGCATTACATTGCTGTCCTACGAAAATAGAGTAAACCACTCGAACGTTGCCGTAGCTTTGTTTTATCGATATACAGTCGTCTCTAACCCAAAAAAGACTTACTGTTAAATCGCACGCGTAGCGAAGCCGAAGGTAAGCAGCGGACGCAGCTAACGAGCGCGCGTTTCTTTGTCGTTAATGAAAATAAATTGTAGAACAACAATGATATTAATGTTAATACAAATTATTAACTACCCGAATACTTATGCGTATTACAATGATCGTCTTACTATAACCGTTCGTCAGACGTTACGGCACATACGCCATGACACTTTGCTACTTGCATAATATCTCGCGCTGAAACTACCCCTAGATAACTCGTCTCTGACCTTTGTCGTATGTTTTGAAGGCCGGCATTCTCTAAATTGCGAAGAATGATTTCAGCAATTTCAAGATCATTGATGCGAACTATGACAGATTTGGTCTCTTCATCCCTGGCAGAACGCTTCCACTGAAGAAGTTGAATAGAAAGGCCATCTTGTAAACGTGTGGGCATCATTAATCCTCCTCCTTATAAAGGATCTTGGTTTGCTGGATACTGAGTAGTTTATAGTGTGTTTGTGTTGTGAAATATTAGATGTCGCATATATAAAAAAGCGGCGCGTATTGACGCGGCTGTGGACGCGGAGAAGCGCCGCTGCTGCGGGCGTATTTGGCTGTGCCAAAGGCAACTGCCAAATAGACCGCAAAGCCCTATTAGGGATATTGAAGCGAGAGAAGATTGCCCCAGTTGGCATGAAGCTCTGCTTCATCGGGTGACCAAGGTCGAAGAATGTTTGCGATTTCATGATGAATTTGAGCGATCATTTGAAATTCGGCTAATTTTTCGAAGCACCTTAGAGAATCGTTGAGTGTTTTGAGCTGAACTTCTGGTGCATCCGTTTGAATGGTTGCGAGCAGATGAAGCGCTTCAGCTTCTGTTTTGATGTCGCCGTTCTTATGCGCTGTATCAATTGCCATATTAAGAATGCGTGTGTTGCGTGCGACGTCAAGCGTTTTGAGATTACGGCGAGCAATCGCCAAAAAGGCCTTACCGACAAAAAGCATGTCGTTGAGCGCGCGCGCTGTTGTTAACAACTCTTGATGAAGCTCGGGGTTCGTCTGGATGCGCTGGGCCAAAAATGAGAATTTGACCTCGAGTTGGCTGTGTGTGAGCGGCTCCTGCATTGCTTCGAGTTTGAGCGCTGCTTCATTCATCGCCTTGTTTGCGCCATCTTCGTTTCCAAGTAGACTCAGAAGACGTGCGTTAAGCATGTTAACATAGGCTTGTTTTTCGGGTTGTGGAATGAAATGACACGAAAACTCTAGTAGCGTAATGAGCTGTTGAGCCGCTGCTAGGTTGCCTTTTTCAAGGGCAATCTCAGTTTTTATAAAACGAAGCTCTGCAAGCTCTGGCGTGCGCCCGTCGATAAAACCAAGATGCTGGATCAATGCGTTCTCTGCTCGATCTGAATAGTTGGTCGCTGCATCAAGATCGCCGTGACGAAGGCTGTGTTTGGCCATGACCCGATAGGCTTCGTAGGCATCGTAGTGTTGATGGGCTTCTGCTAGGTGTTCTGCGATTTGGCGGTCGTTTTCGACGGATCGCTGCTCTTTGCGTAATGCAGCTGCTACGGCTCGATGAAGGTCAATAAGCTCACAAGGATCTATATTTGTGACGAGTGCTGTGCGAATGAGCGGATTCGTAAAGGCAAGCGTTGACTCGTCAATTGTTTTCAGGACGCCACCAGCTAGGCCCAAAGAAATAAACGTACTGTGTTTGATCAGACGATATGTCGTCGGAACAAATGTGATCGCAGATTGAAGGAGACTTGGCGTAAATGTTTCTCCACATACTGCGGCAAGCGATGCAACAGGGAGCCATGATCGGCCAAGATAATCCGCAAAAGTAAGATAGACCAAATGCAGGATTGCTTCGTGTACGTCTCTGGGGATGGGAAGTTCTGATGGATCTTGACGGCTGTCATATCCATTGGCTGTTGGAACGAGTAGTCCCGCCAATTGCCACTGACGAGCAAGCGCTACGGCAATTTCTGGAAGTCCGCTTGAGAGATTTTCGATGAATAACGATAAATTTTCACTAACACCAAGCCCTTGTCGAACTAGCGTGCGCATGTCGTTATTCGACAGAGGTTCGATAATGATGCCGCGACGAAGCCAAATGGACGTTTCGTTGCCAAGCGCTAGTTCGGTATCGGTCGGCATGTCGTTCGTCGTTGCGTTGATAACCGTGATGAGGATCGGCATAGAGTGGTTGCCGCCTTCTGTCAATTCGCGGATCAAATTGCAAAGCTCTTGGCGTTGAGTACTGGCAAGCTTGTCAATACTCATGATCAGCGGACGAGTACGCGTTAGGGCTGCAAAAACTTCACAAAACAGCTGATGCTCATGTATGGCTGCTGCTTCTGGTGATTCCGTCTCATTCGGTTTGGTTGAGGCAGTACCTTGCTCGGCTTTGTAAAGATTTAAAAAGCGTCTTACACGATGATCGCCTGAACCTTGGACGTGGAAAAAATGCTCAATGGCTAGTTTGACCTGCTCTTCTTTGAGCGTTTTTAAAAGTAATTTATTAAAAACTGCTCGGTAAATCGCTGAACGAATCGAGGTGCCGTTCGATGCATCGACAATAAGACCGTTGGCAATTCCTTTTTTATAAAAATCCTGAACGCAGGAGTCTATAAAACGTGATTTGCCTACACCCGGACGTCCGGTGATCAGGGTGACGGAGGTTCGGCGACAGTCAAAAACATCTCGTACGTATGTTTCAAGAATGTGTTTTGCGCTAGATCTGCCGATGAATAAGGTCGGGCGAAGGGAAAGAACCGAGTAGTTATAATTGCATTGCTCTAGGTCTGGTAGAATTGTCTTATAGGTTTTCGGGGCAAGTTCGTTGGCTAGAAAAGGTGTGGCTTCTTCCATGCGTATGTCAAGAACGGTGTCCTCATCGTGCGTCAATGCATTTGTTGAAAATTTAGCATTATCACGAATTAAATAGTTTTTTCGAAATGCTGCTCTGAGATCGGCTGCACATTCGTAGCGACGGTCCGGATCTTTGTCCAGAAGGCGATCAATGATCGGAGCTAGACGGGACATGAACGCAAACTCTTGCGTTGCGCAAAATGGCTTTGGAAGATCGCGGGCTTGCGCAGTCATGATGGCAATCGCATTTTTGCCGTCAAAAGGCGGATGACCACAGAACAATTCGTATAAAATACAACCCAATCCGTAAAAATCAGTCGCAGGACAAATGAGATAATGATCGTCACATGCCTGTTCCGGGGCCATATATATGGGCGTTCCAACCACCATGCCATCGACCGTAATGCGCATATCACGCTCGTCGGCTCTTAACGCTAGACCAAAATCCATGAGTTTTGGCATTAAAGCGCCCGTTTCATCCACGGTTACTAAAATATTATCTGGTTTTAGATCTCGGTGAATGATGTGATTGCTGTGCGCTTCATCAAGTCCCTCTAAAATGCGGTCGATAAGCTGCATGATCTCGTCAAAACTGCGATCTTTTAGCATCGATGCGCAAATCGGCTTGCCGTGAACCTCTTCCATAAAAATGTAGGGTTCGCCGGTTTCCATCTTGCCTACATCGTAAACTTGAACGATGTAGGGGTGGATCAATTGTGCAAAGTTTCGTATCTCGCGCTCAAATCGTTTCAGCGCAAGCTCTGTTGTGCCGGTTTGTGGACGAATGACTTTGAGTGCCCCAATCTTATTAACGCGCGTATCTTGTACAGACCACACAACCCCCATTCCGCCTTCTCCAAGGCGTTTAATGGGAACAAAATACTCGGGTAAACCTTCGAATTGATTGTCGGACATCCCGCACCTATTTGAAATTTAAAAAATAACTGGCTCGCAGTGTCACGCTAAAGCCAATCCTAATCTATTCCAATTGTATATTTTATTCAAATAATCACGAACAGGTTGCCGGGAGCTTAAGTAAAAATTTTGTACATTGGATGAAACGAACGCTTGCAGATCCATTTGTCGTCGTTTCAAACAATCAGTTTTTACCTTCTGAGTGGAAGGGGGAGGTCGGTAGATTATCGTTTCAAATGCATAAAAATGAAGAAGGACCGCATCAATCCGGTGTATGATGATTTTGCGTAACTACACATACGGAGGTTTGATGCGATCATTTGCTCATTTTACGTTAAACGAAAGGGAAGTGCTAC
>JAZRWH010000044.1:0-5368 GCA_045599585.1 Myxococcota bacterium | reverse complement strand
GGGACAAGCAGTTTCTGGTGGCTGAGCCGGGGCATGTGCTGCGCCACGGCGATTTTTTTGAATAACGCTTTATTTTTCTCGAAAATAATTGACAGGATATATATATATATATCGCTTATAAGGAACTTCTACGTATCACGTAAGATAAGATAGCTCCTTTTTAAATTGTAGTTTGTACGTTTTTGCTGTTTTAACGTATCTAATTGTATAATTTTAACAGCATTAACTTTTCTTATAAGGAAGAATTATGAAAAAACTCATGGGTGCTGCTCTTATCTGTCTCGTTGCTTCTACCTTCTTTGCTTGCAGTGACGACAAAGACGAAATCACATCCGCTGACTTGCAAAAACTCGTAGAAACGAATTGCAAAATGGATTACGTCTGTCCCGATGCTTCAGCCGATATG
Source organism: Myxococcota bacterium (assembly GCA_045599585.1). Classification (GTDB taxonomy): domain Bacteria; phylum Myxococcota_A; class Bradymonadia; order UBA4248; family UBA4248; genus RGIG464. The sequence continues at coordinate 4,962 of JAZRWH010000044.1, read as the reverse complement.
ACAGCTGATGAAATAGACAAGCACGTTGAAAAATGCGTAGCAGAAAATATGATGTATGGCGTGAATCCAATGCCAAAATGTTTTGAAGAAATGGCTGATTACTATGAATGTCTAAATGCTATGACCTGCTCCGAAAAAGCCGCTGAAAAAGAAAAAGATATGCAATGCGACAATGAAGCTCAAAAAGCCGAAAACGAATCTGAGTACTATGCTGAATGCGTTAAGGACTTTAAATGCCATTCTTATGAACAGAAGCTCTACAGTTGCATGAACAAACACTACGCTGACAAATTAAAATAAATATCTGCTCCAGTGAGGTGTTGTAGAAGCACCTTTTTTGTGCAATGAATCAATAACGCGTGGGCCGTATTTTTTGTACGACCACGCGTTATTTTTTTTCTAAACTTCGAATCAAGCGAATAGATCTCACAACAAAAACTAAGGCAGTCTTTCGAGTCGCATTTTGCTTTACGCACCCATTGCTGTCCTAACGGGAGTCATATGAATATCAAACAAAAAGCACGTATTTACGCTCTTTGCGCTATCTTAGCGATGTCCGGTTTGTTGCAATCATGTTCAACTGACAGTTCATCGGATGAGTCTTGTCAAGATGACGCATGTCAAGACCCCGGTGGCAATGATCAACCCGGAAATCAACCCGGTGGAAACGATCAACCCGGAAATCAACCCGGCGGCAATGATCAACCCGGAAATCAGCCCGGTGGAAACGATCAACCCAGTAGTGGCAAATTTGATATTACTGGCGGAAGATCGCTTCAAGATAATATTGTTAAATATTACGATTTAGCCGAAGGCCAAATGCAACCCTCTCGTTCGATTACACTGGTCGACTTTTCTACACAACCCTATCAAAGCAATACTTCAACGGAATATGTAAAAAATTGTAAACAATCGTACAAATTTGAGTATACTGAAGAATCAGTTCGTTTCAAAACAATCGCAGATATCTCCGATTACTCTATTTTAACCTTCTCTGTTTATGTTCCGGAGTCCGAAAAAGGTAAGACGCTATACTTAATCTTTACGAGCGATAATCCTGATTCTTCGGGCGAAGATTATTACGGACAACGCATCACGTTTGAAAACTCAGGCTGGAACGATATTAGAATTGACTTAAACAAGATGGAGGTTACACGTTCACCACGCGGTTGGAACCATATTCATGAAGTCATCTTGACGGCTACAGGTTGGGAACAAGACAACAAGCTTGAAGGCTCGATCTATCTCGAAAACTTTGTACTGCACACAGACCCCGCTGCAGATCTAAAAAAAGATGTCGAAACGACACTCGTCGACTTTTCAGATAAACTCTACGCAAGTGGTGCATCTACGAAATACGTCAAAACGGGCACCCATTCGTACGAATGGAAATACACAGAATCCATGATCAGCTTAACGACGCCAGAAGATCTGTCGGGTTACGAAGCTATTTCTTTGTGGGTTTACGTGCCCGAATCAGCCGTCGGGCAGACGTTTTATATGGATTTTTTAAGCGAAAATCCGAGTGTCAACGGCGAAGATTATTATGGCAAGTTGGTCACGCTCAACCAAGCGGGTTGGAATAAATTTACGTTCCGTTTGACAGATTTTGCTGCAATCCGTACGCCACGCGGTTGGAATCACATTGACCGACTCGTGATCTCAAGTATCGGTTGGGAACAGCAAAATGATACTTCAACTGTCATTTATTTGAACAATCTCATAATGCATACCAAAGCCATCGATATGTCTGCAGCGCCGATCCCCGAGTTAAGCGGCGCCGCATTTTCGATCAATGGTAGTCGGGCAATCGTCGACAACGTGCTCATCAACAACAGTTCAGAGGATGAAACGTCTCGAGTCTTCGTAAAAGATAACGAATATTGGCTTCCCCTCTCCGTTTTCGGTGCACGATACGATAAAGCCTCCATCTACCAGCCACAAACCCATGCGCTGCAGATGACCCTCCATGGCAAACTTTATCAATTTGAAGGCAATCAAGCTTACGTTACGGTTGACGGACAAAAAGAATCCCTCGACTTTACCGTAGCCGTAAAAGGCGATACTCTCTTCGCACCTTCGCACTACATCAAAACGTTGATGGGCTATACAGAGCAATACATCGATGAGATGGGCCTGATCTATCTATCAAAAGATAGCTTCGATTTTACTTTATTAACCCAACGCCTAAACGTCATGTACGAAACGCTGTTTTTGCGCCCAACGGGTGCAGAAATCATAACGCGCATGAATTCACATTTAGGTGGGGACGTCCATCCACGCATACTCCTCACACAAAAAGATTTTGATAGACTCAAAGTCTTGCGTAACGAAAATGAGGTTTATGCTTCCTATATCGATTATATGATTCGTCGTTACGGGCCCAAATCGGAAGACTATCAATCTAAACCCGTAGAATACGGACTTCCTGACGGTGTACGCCTCTTAGAGCGCTCACGTTTGGCCAGAAATCGCATCATACCGTGGGCAGTCTTATATAAGGTCACGGGGGAAGAACACTACGTGCAGCGCATCTGGAAAGAAGTCGAATCCGTGTTAAACTTCCCAGGCTGGCACCCGGAGCACTACCTTGATACGGCAGAAATCGTGTACACCATGGCAATCGCTTTCGACTGGTTATACGACGTTTGGTCTGAAGAACAGCGTCAACGCATGGCCGAAACTGTCGTCAAATACGGTTTTCAAACGGGGCTCGATCGCTACGAAGGACGCATCGGCATTTGGAGCGATACCAACTGGAACGGCGTCTGCAACGGTGGTTTGACCTCCGCAGCACTCGCTTTTGCCAATCATCCAGCCGCACAAGAAGCTGCGCAACATATCCTGGATTACGCCATCAAAGACGTCGAACGCGGTATGTACACTTACGCGCCCGATGGCGGATACGTCGAATCACCAGGCTATTGGGCTTATGGCACAGACTATCTGCACGTCCTGTTTTCTTCGCTCAAATCTGCGACGGGCTCAAATTTCGGTCTGTTTCATTCGCCCGCTTTTGCAAAATCTGCCTACTTCACGACGTATCTTGAAAACGACGCAGGTATGTGGGGCTTCCACGATGCCAAGAACACGCAGTCTGATACTTGGACGCACCAATGGTTTGCTCGTGAGTCTGGCGATACTTCACTAGGACTTCTGCGTCAAAATGCCATCGCCTCCAAAACCAAAGGCATCCATTTTTATGATGCGATGTACTATGACCCCAAACAGATCGGAGACTCGGTTACTTTAAATTTGGATGCTTACTACAGCCAAGTCGATGTCGTGACCATGCGTAATCATTGGGATACGAAGTCGATCTTTACGGGACTTCACGGCGGTGACAATGGTGTTCCTCACGGAGATCTCGATATCGGCAATTTCGTTATCTATGGCGAAGGAAAACAGTTTATCGTGGAATTAGGCACCGATAATTACAATCTACCAGAGTATCGCAACAGATATAAAAAACGTGCAGAAGGGCAGAATACACTCGTCATCGGCGATGTCTCTTACAAAATTCCCGATCAGGTCGCCAATGCCGTGGCGCATATCACGCGTCATGAAGGCAATGCCCATACTTCTATCGCTGTGGTCGATATGAAACCTGCCTATGTCGAAACTGTCTCAACAGCCGTCCGCGGTCTGTTGTTTACAGATGATCGTTCGACCATCGTCGTGCAAGACGAAATTACCCTCAAGTCGCCTCAAGTTGTCCGCTGGTCTGCGCATACGACGGGCAATATCGAAATCGCTAAAGATGGCCGTTCGGCTACGATCTCGATAGAAGGTGCCTCCAAACGCCTGTATGCCGAAATTGTTTCGTCCGATACGTCGCTTAAATTTACCTCGGGCAAGGCAAATTCGTTCGATCCCAACTACTTTAAGGATTCCACGAGTTCCGAAATTGAAGATGATCGTTCGATGTACCGCAAACTCATGATCATTTCGCCTGAAGTATCGACATTTAACAATGCCGTTGTTTTCAAGTTTATCGAACCAAATACCACGCCCAGTGCAGGATCACTTTATCAGTGGCATGCGCTTGACAGTTGGTCGTTATGATTGGTTTTTGAATTTAGCCGCCCTATTCGCCTTTGGCGAATACGGGACGGCAGATGCCGGCTATTCGCGTTGCGAATACGCCGGCATTTTTTGTGTGTGCGTTGAGTTGTCATTGGGCTGTTTCATTCTCAAAGGCAATTTTGGCAAAAGTTGAATTGGTGAGCACTCGCACTAAGCCAATTTTGGCAAAAGTTGAACTGGTGAGCACTCGCACTGAGACAATTTTGGCCAAAGTTGAACTGGTGAGCACTCGCACTGAGACAATTTTGGGCAAAGTTAAACTGGTGAGCACTCGCACTAAGCCAATTTTGGCCAAAGTTGAACTAGTGAGCACTCGCACTGAGACAATTTTGGCCAAAATTGAGCTGGTGAGCACTCGCACTGAGACAATTTTGGCCAAAGTTAAACTGGTGAGCACTCGCACTAAGACAATTTTGGCCAAAGTTGAACTAGTGAGCACTCGCACTGAGACAATTTTGGCCAAAGTTGAGCTGGTGAGACTAATTATTAAGAAGTTTTAGCTCAAAAATGACACGGAGCGACTTTGTTGATTTACCGATACAAAAGAATATTCATTACTACGCAGTTGAGGTGAACGTCATAAATAGAAAATTGGGATCACACAAACGCGTAGCAGGCGATCCGCACCGAAGGCGCATCTGCCTAAGCGGCTGGAGATACTGGCTCTAGAGGAAAAAAATACTTAGGTTTTACTTCTGTAAAGTTACATCTATGTCGTTGGTAACCAAAGATTATGAGCGCATGAACGCAAAGCGTTCGAGGCGCGGGCAAGACAGCGAAAACGAAGGCACCTCAAGTTAGGATGTCGGCGGCTGGAGGCCGCGCTGCGGCAAAGCCGCAGCTTGCATAACCCCGTCCGTCGAAGCCGAAGGCAAG
>JAZRWH010000043.1:0-2306 GCA_045599585.1 Myxococcota bacterium | reverse complement strand
CCATCCCACTCCTTTGAATCAAAGAAGTCAGATTTCCTTTAATCTTATAGACACTTGATGTTGGATCATTCTCTCGAATGATCGCCCATTTCTCTATCACTTTCTACTGTTCTGTTTTCAATCTGTCTCTGAATCTCATTTCTGAGTTCCAGCGAACGAGGCAGACTTATACGCGTCTTACCTACATCGGTCAAGAAATATTTTTAGTTTTTTTGATTCGCCTATTCTGCCTTGTTTTTGAATACTTCAACCAAGCACGCAAAACAACGTCATACAACGCAATCCGAGTTCTATTCTACGAACGAATCCAATCTTTTTTGCGGCGCGTATTGAGGCGTTAAACGCCGAAAAGCGACGCACGCCCGGCGTATCGGCTTTTCGCCGATAGCCGGGCTCGCAAAAAATCAACACGAGACTTCCTAGCTCAACATCATTCTTCATTTTGACGGCTGTAGCATCGACAACTTATCGTCTCACCACATAACAATTGCTTCATGATATACAAAAAAAGCGTCATTCATCATGACGCTTTTTATACTTTACAATTATAATATTTATTTACCAGCGTTCTTTTGCGCAATCACTTCATCATAATGTTGCTCAAGCACATCCACGCGCTTTTCAAGACAATACTCTGCCTCAATTTTCTTGCGAGCCGATTTGCCCATATCAAGACGAAGTTCGGAATTCGAAAGTAGCAAATCAAGCCGTTTTGCAATCGCCTCCGAATCGCGCTCTTGAACAATAAACCCTGTCTTGCCGTCATCAATAATCTCAGGAATACCACCATGATAAGTACCGATGACCGGTGTACAACGCGCCCCTGCCTCTTTTGCAACGAGAATTCCAGACTCGCGATCGCCATTCTTGGCAACCATGCTCGGACAAAGCAATACATCAGCTTCTTCCATCATCTTAAACACTTCAGTCTGAGGAAGATTATTTACAAATTTTACACAATCCTCAAGATCATGTGCTTTTACAAAAGCCTGACACTCTGCCTTGCACTCACCATCCCCGACACACGTCAATTCAATATTAAATGGACGATTTTCGAAATGATATTTATTTTTCAAAATTTCCATTGCACGAATGGAATAAATATAACCTTTCTTTTCTACAAATCGACCGACCTGAATGACGCGTTTAAGATCATCATCCGTTTTGACAGCATGCGGTGCCAACGTCGACGCATCGGGAATGCGAACGCCCAAACGCCATGTAAAGACCTTTTCGCGCGGCGCTCCAATATCAATCAGCATATTGCGAAGCTCCTCACTCGCGGCCAAAAATCGATCTACGCGACGAAGCATCCACTTCGAAAGAAGCCAATAACGCCAAAATTTCGGCTCATACTTGCGTGCATTCCACAAAAGCGGCACGTCATATCCGTGAAAAGTCGCAACCATCGGCAAATTTAAACGCTGCGCATACGGAAGCGCATATAAACTGCCTGGCCCGAAGTGAGCCGCCACAAGCGAATATCCCCCCGGCGCAATCTGTCGATAGCGAGTCGGTGAATAGAGCAACGTCGAACAAAAGAATTTTTCGAGCGGAACTTCATCTAATGTATAAACACGATCGTAAGGAAATCTGTCCTCACATTGACGATGAAGCGTAAATACATCAATATCATAGCGTTTGTGCGACGTCACTTCATCCCAAACAAACGTCTGGGAATATGGACAAAACAACGTACTAAAAAGCGCAGCTTTACGATTGGCCATGATGATACTCACAAATATTTAAAATTATCCTCGAACAACCTACGACTGTTCCATCCTAATGAACAGTTATAATTATATATTTGTTTCATTTTTGCCCAAAAAGCAACCCTTTCATTTTTATGGTGGGGGAAGTCTCCCCCTGAGCGGCTATTTGCGAAGCAAATACGCCGCTACCCCCTCTCATTGAATTGCGCTCAAAATCTGTCATCTTCCAAACCAAAGAAAACAGTCTACCAAATTATCGCTCAAGCGCATCTATCAGCGTATGAAACAAACCGTAGATCTAATAATGCGTTGAACAAAAACAAAAAAAGCAGGAATCAAAGATTCCTGCTTCTAAATGGGCCTGGGAAGACTCGGACTTCCGACCTCACGCTTATCAGGCGTGCGCTCTAACCGGCTGAGCTACAAGCCCATGAAAACCAAGAAAGAAACTCTGTAGAAGTACGTATGACCACGAAATCTGTCTGATGAACATCAGAACTCTGATCCGTTAAAGGAGGTGATCCAACCGCAGGTTCCCCTACGGTTACCTTGTTACGACTTCACCCCAGTCGCTGTCCGATCCGTGGGCGGTTG
>JAZRWH010000042.1:0-31483 GCA_045599585.1 Myxococcota bacterium | reverse complement strand
CGCCCGCTCGTCTGGTGCGCCCGCTGCTTGCCTTCGGCTTCGCGACGCAGGCGATTTAACAATAATCTTAAGTCTTTTTCATGCTTAGAAACGACTATATATCGATAAAACAAAGCTACTGTAGAGTTATCAGAGTATTCTGTGAAAACGTCGTGGGACAGCAGTGACCTAACCTTTTAAATAAAAAGCAGACATTTATTAATTCTCTTTATTATATATTATCATTGCTGTTCCACATCCATTTTCAATCACAGCAAAGAAATAGACTCATTCATAATATATTCATCCCCTTTGTTCTTCAAGCGAACCCAAGGGGGAGCGATAGCGTATTGCGAAGCAATAGCCAAGCATTCGTCGCGTATTCGGCGGAAGCCGAACAGCGACGAACAAAAAAGCCGGCGTATTGCGAAGCAATAGCCGGCTTGCGACACGCGTATCGTCAGAGACGATAGCGTGCGCGACCATTAATAATAGAAATTATTCAGCGACGTGGCGGGAGACGTTCGCGAGCTGTTTGTAGTAAGCGAGACGTTCCTCGATGTCTTTCTGCGCGAGTCCGAAGAGTTTGTCGGCAAGTTCGGGTTTGGTACGTTTGAGGAGGTTGAAACGGGCCTCCTGCATAGCGAAGTTTTCGAACGTGTCTTTGGGGTCTTTGGAGTCGAGTTTGAAGGGGTTGACGGCAGGATCGCTGGTGGGCATGTAGCGATAGAGAGGCCAGTAACCGCAGTTGACAGCGTCTTTAATGCGATCCTGAGCTTTGGACATATCGATACCGTGGTTGATGCAGGGGCAATAAGCGATAATGAGGGAGGTACCTTCATAAGCTTCAGCTTCTGCGATAGCTTTGATAGCCTGGTTACGATCAGCGCCGAGAGCGATGGTAGCGACATAGACGTTACCGTAGGCCATAGCGAACTGACCGAGGTCTTTTTTGCCGCCAGGTTTACCACCGGCAGCGAATTTAGCGATAGCACCGCGGCTCGTGGATTTAGAAGCCTGACCGCCTGTATTGGAGTAGACTTCGGTATCGAGAACCATGATGTTCACGTTACGGCCGAGAGAGAAGATGTGATCGAGACCGCCGTAACCGATGTCGTATGCCCAGCCGTCACCGCCCATGATCCAGAGGGAGCGATTGAGGAGAGCGTCAGCAACGGTGAGGAGGCGTTTGGCGTCATCGGAGTTGTTGCCAGCGAGTTTAGCTTTGACAGCGGCGATGTCAGCGCGGACGCGATCGAAATCGGCATCAGATTTCTGAGCGCCATTGACGAGGCGATCGACGAGTTCGTCACCGAGGTCAGCGGAGAGTTTTTTGACGAGGTTTTTCGCCATATCCTGCTGCTGATCGAGGGCGAGTCTCATACCGAGACCGAATTCAGCGTTGTCTTCGAAGAGGGAGTTTGCCCAAGCAGGACCGTGACCATTTTCGTCTTTAGCCCACGGCGTGGAGGGGAGGTTACCACCATAGATGGAGGAGCAACCGGTGGCGTTAGCGACGACCATGCGATCACCGAAGAGCTGGGAAACGAGTTTGACGTACGGCGTTTCACCGCAGCCGGCGCAGGAGCCGGAGAACTCGAAGAGCGGCTGAATGAGCTGCGAGCCCTTGATGGTGGATTTGTCAACTTCGGTACGGGATTTGTACGGAAGTTTGTCGAAGAATTTGAGGTTTTCGCGTTCTTCGTCGATGTGATCGAGACGATACTGCATGGAGAGGGCGCCCTTGGCAGCAGCGGGGCAGGAGTTTACGCAAACGCCGCAGCCTGTGCAGTCATCGGCATAAACCTGAACGCGCATCTGCGAACCGGCTTCGACTTCTTTGCCTTTCCATTCACGCGTGGTGAAGGAAGCGGGTTTGCCTTCGAGGAGTTCGGGCTTAACAGCTTTGATGCGGATAGCAGCGTGCGGGCAGCTGAGGGAGCAGAAGGCGCAACCGATACAAGCTTCAGCATTCCAGATAGGAATATCACGGGCGATACCGCGTTTTTCCCATTTGGTTGTCGCGGTCGGGAAGTGACCATCGGCATCGAAAACGGAGGTGGGGAGGTTTTCACCTTCGTCTTTCATGAGTTTGCTCATGATATTCTTGACGTAATCAGGAGCGGCGCTGAAGTCGGGGTTGATGCGTTTGAGATCGCCGATCGTACCAGGAATGGTAACTTCGTGGAGGTTGGCGATAGAAGCATCGATAGCGGCGTAGTTCTTCTGAACAACGGCTTCGCCCTTCTTGCTGTAAGCTTTTTTGGCAGCTTCTTTAATGCGCATAATGGCTTCGTCTTCGGGGAGAACGCCGGAGAGTTTGAAGAAGCAAGCCTGCATGACGGTATTGATACGCGTACCCATACCGGTATCAGCAGCAACTTTACCAGCGTCGATAACGAAGAGTTTGATCTTCTTGTCGATGATCTGTTTCTGGGTTTCAGCAGGGATGTGATTCCAAACGTCTTCCGCAGAGTAGGGGCTGTTGAGGAGGAGGGTCGCGCCGTTAGCAGCGAGAGAGAGAACGTCTTTCTTCTCGATGAAGCCGAACTGGTGAATTGCGACGAAGTTTGCGCTCTGGATCAGGTAAGCGCCCTTGATGGGTTTTTTACCGAAGCGGAGGTGAGAAATGGTTTCGCCGCCGGATTTTTTGGAGTCATAAACGAAGTAACCCTGAGCGTAGAGCGGGGTGTTTTCGCCGATGATTTTGATGGAGTTTTTGTTAGCACCGACGGTACCATCGGAGCCAAGGCCGTAGAAGACGGCGCGGGTATTTTCATCATCTTCGGTAATGAAGGCAGGATCCCAATCGAGGGAGTGCTTGGTGAGATCGTCGTGAATACCGATGGTGAAGTGATTTTTAGGCGCATCTTTCTTGAGTTCATCGAGAACGGCTTTAGCCATAGCAGGCGTGAACTCTTTAGAAGCGAGACCATAACGACCGCCGATGACAACGGGAGCAGCGGTGCCGACGACTTCTTTCCAGCATTCGGAAACAGCCGTAACCATATCGAGATAGAGGGGTTCGCCGAGGGAGCCGGGTTCTTTTGTACGATCGAGGACGGCAATGGCTTTGACCGATTTCGGGAGAGAAGCGAGAACCGCTTTGGCATCGAACGGACGATAGAGGTGAATCGCGAGGACACCGACTTTTTCGCCTTTGGCGTTGAGGGCATCACAGGTTTCATGAACAGCACCGACAGCGGAGCCCATGAGAACGACGACGCGATCAGCATCTTTGGCGCCATAGTAATCGAAGAGATCGTAGTGACGGCCAGTGACTTTTTCGAACTGAGCCATAGCATCCTTAACGATACCGGGAACAGCATCATAGAAAGGATTGCTGGCTTCGCGAGCCTGGAAGAAGATATCGCTGTTCTGAGCAGTACCGCGAATAACAGGATCTTCAGGCTTGAGACCGCGAGCGCGATTTTCCTGAACGAGGTTTTCGTCGATAAGGGCGCGGGCATCGTCAGCGGAGAGGTAATCGATACGATTGACTTCGTGACTGGTGCGGAAACCATCGAAGAAGTGGAGGAAGGGCACGCGGGATTTGAGCGTGGCCATCTGGGCGATCATCGCCATATCCTGAGCTTCCTGAACGCTTGTAGAAGAAAGCATTGCGAAGCCGGTGGCACGGCAGTGCATAACGTCACTGTGATCACCGAAGATGGAAAGTGCGTGGCTGGCCAAGCAGCGAGCAGCGATGTGGAAAACAGCAGGCGTGAGTTCGCCAGCAATTTTGAACATGTTAGGAACTTTGAGAAGAAGTCCCTGAGAAGCAGTAAACGTCGTGGTCAGCGAGCCTCCAACGAGGGAGCCGTGGACAGCACCTGCAGCGCCTGCTTCGGACTGCATTTCGACAACGCGGGGAACTTCGCCCCAAATGTTCACTTCGGACTTAGCTGCCCAGTCGTCGGAGTGTTCTGCCATCGTCGAAGACGGCGTAATAGGATAAATACAGATAACCTCGTTGGTCAGGTACGCTGAATGCGCCGCTGCTTCGTTACCATCAATTGTTTTTGTTTTTCCGGCCATAAATGCCCTTCTCCTTGAAAATGGCTCCCAGTTTAGGAGCATGACTACAAGAAAATGCGGCCGCATAAGCGGTCACAAAAATCGGGCGACGTGACTACCACTTTTTCTTATTTCGTGCAATCACTTGCGCGCCTGCCCAATCCATGAGAGACACGTTTCCCAATATTTCCAATATCAAAAGACACGCTGTTTCGTCTAAATAAGCTCAAATGCGCCCCAACTCGCTTTTACTTTTCGGAAACCGTAATGGTGTAAGTCACTCTTGGAGAACTGCCTCCTCCAAAAGCACTGAAAGCGATTTTCTTTAGACAGGGGTCGATACAGCGCTCAAAGCCCTGTGTCGTGATCATTGAACTAGAATCTGCAGAATAATCACTTACCCTGCCCGAGCTGTTCACGAACAACGTATAGACAAATGTTTTACTCTTTTGTGGCGTTTCCGTATAGCACGCGATCACACATTTTCCTGCTGCTTTGGCATTGGTCGCCACTTCAGCCTGAGTAAGCGGCGCAGCATTCTTCATATCGACCTTTGTAGATGCTTTGTAGCTTTTTTGTTCGGGTGAAGCCGGAGCTGAGGCAGCATTCGCAGCCGCCTGTGCTGCCGAAATGGCTTCATTCGACGAAGAAGCTCTAGCCGCAGCGTTCTGTGCTCTCCACGCCTCATCTGCAGCAAACAAAGCCTTGGTCTCTGCTGCTAACTTTTCTGCTTCTGCCTGGCTATCTTTTACTTCTTGAAAGCTCGGCTTGGTCGACGTAGGTTTGATCGCCCCTTCCGCATCAAGTAACGCTGCGGCGGCAGCGATTAACTCACTGTTTGCAGACGCCGAATCATCCTGTTTTGATGCCCCCACCGCTTGTTGAACTTCACGGAGAGCGTTTGCCGCATCAGCCAGATCCTGCGCCGTTGTAGCGTCTATACCTGGAATCGCCGCAACAGCATTTTGTTTAGGCTGAGTTTCTTTGTTTGTGGGAGCTGATTCAGCTGGCTTCGCTACATTATTATCAGAGGGTACACTCACAGCAGTCTGACTGGAACCCGCTACAGGCTGCTTAGCCGAATCGTTTTTTTTCAAATTATCGTTGTTGCCACTCGTTGTCGTACGAGACTTGGAAACTTCGTTTTTTTTTGTGGTGTTAGTGACCTGAACCGACGCACTGTCTACGACAGCAAGCTTCACCGGTTCATCGGACACTTCTGCTTCAACCGTTTCCGCCCCCGGCTTGGGCTGCGCTTCGTCCTGCCGCTTGCCTCGATTATCCTCGTGCCAGCGTCGATCTCGACCATGATCTCCATACGGCGAACGCATATTCTGCTGATCCAGTCTCTGCTCTTGCGTAGGATCCGCATTCTGTCCCTTGCCGTTCAAAAGATAGCTCGCCGCTTCGATAATAATAACAAGGCCTGCAACACTCACACCACCTAGGATAAAGCACAAAAGCTTTTCATGAAGCATTCGACGCTTCATCAAATACTTGTACTCAATCTTCTCTTCTCTCGTCATGTCAGACTCCTGCTCTTTGTTCTATCCAAACTGGCAAAGCCAACACGCATTCTATGTCACCAACACCACTTAGGTCAATTCAAACCCATCGCCACGCAAGTATGTAGATTAATTTTCACCACTAAACAAGTCTTACTTTAATAAACGCACTCATACTTCCTATGATCTACGAACAATTTCTCTAAACCACACACAAAACACATAAACACAATCACATTAATTATAAAAAATTTACGTGTCCCAAAAGCCTTAATACCCCATGATTTGTAGAGAGAAACGCTCGATTCAAAACACGCAATGCCCAAACACTGGTTATTTTTTTTGTGTATTTTTTGCCGCTAATCGCGCAAAAGACTATTTAGTTTGGTGGGAATCGCTTTATGTGAACGAGGAAAGTCATGCGCGAAGTCATCTACTATGATTGTAATGCGAGTATTCGAACGCTCCTTACTCAAAAGCTCAAAAGTTTAGGATTGAGCGTCATACTCCCAGAGAGGCTCGACACAATCGAGAACGATTTCCGACGATGCCGTCATTCGGCCCTGTTTATCGTCGATCTTTCTCGAAGACCTGACTTTTTGCCGATCCTTCAGTCTTTCGTTGGCAACTACATCAGCGATCCTTCGCACTGCATCCTTACGAGCGTTAACCCATCCGCACTCGCACACTACCTTCCGAGTAATATCAACGCCTGCTTCTTCAAACACGTCGTTGAACGGCCCTTTAAAACACCAGAGTTTCTCTCTCTCATAGAAACTGAGTGTCTGACACAAGGCAATCCCCTTACGGCCACTAACGTTTCGCTCATCAATTCGAGCGTCGAGCAAATCACAGATCCGCATGCCATTCCCTGCATGCAGGAAGACGAGAAAGAGCGCATCAACGATATCGTTCAAAGCATCTCCCGTTCCATCAATCTGTCCGAAGTTGTCAATACAGCCGCCGAAGGGGGCAGCGAAAAAGCACTCAACAGCCCTACAGCCCTAAAACCGCCTTTATTCGGGCCCGCTCCCGCTACAGTTGCGCCCCTTAATGAAGCGGCTAACTATAAACGACATCAAACTTTCCGAACGCTTCCGATCAATCTCGAACCGCTCCCGCCCCTTCCTGAACTCCAACCGCCAGCCCCTGCGGCCCCCTCACGTCCTGAACAACCCGTAGCTTCGCCATCGACGCTTCTTCAGTCCCGTATTTCAAGAAAACATGGACCTTCCAGCGCTTCCCATCCACACGCACATACGGCGCCGGGTATGACCGCTCAAGACCCGTTGTCCGCACAACAACACCCTTCCATGGGCCCTATGCGCTCTGTCAAGGCTACGCTGGATGCAATTCGTGGCACGTCTAGCGGTTCAAAAGACAGCCTTCCCCGCGTTTCAGCAAACCCCGACACCGTCTCGGCAACCTCCTACGAAACGCTGTCCCACGCGCCCTCCGCCTCCCATCCAGAAAATCGCTCAGTCTCTTCGCCAAGTTATTCGTCGACTGCACCCGAAAAAGATGAAGACGTCATATCCATCGACCTTGACCTAGATGATGACAGTCTCGACAATGACGCTGAACCTGAGCACACCATGCTCATATCTCCTGAAAATGTCGACGAAGCACTCAAAGCACTCCAAACACCTGTAAACACATCTCCTATTTCCAATGGTATCCTCTCTGAGACCATGTGGTGTGACCTTCTGAGACGAAGTTTTATGCGCGCTGATCGACTCACGCTCGAAATCGGAAATGCTTCGACGAGTTGCATCGTTATTCTCGAAATGGGAGCACTTCTGTGGGCCGAACCTTGCTCAAACACAACCCCCTGCAAAGCTTCTGATTTCCTAGAAACACTCCCGAATGCGTCAGAACTCCCCATCGCAAAAATTAAAACGCTCCTGAGTTCAGGCATGGATCTGGCCAATGTACTCGTAAACCTCGATATCTTCGACAAACTCATCCCGAGATTCGAAAATTTCGTCTTACAAACGCTCGACATTTGCGTGAACACACCGAATCTCCACTACACGCTCTTTACGGGCCTTTCGCCTAAAGCTGAATCACTGCTGACAAGCCGGATCGCGCTCAGTCTCCCGATTTTCCCGACGCTATTTGAACGCTGCCGTCAAACGTCAATCACCCTCGGCTCCATCCAATACCGAAAATATCACGCCCGCCCCGATCGTACTCCGCTCAACGCCTCGATCAGACTTAACGACGACGAAAAAAAGATCCTTGACATTCTTACAACGCCTAGAACATTTAATAATCTTTCTAGACTTATCCCCGGAGAAATTTCCGCACCACTCTCGCGACTCGTCATGTTCGATTTTGTAGATATTATCTTATAAAAACATATTTTTTCATTTTGGGAGGGGGAAGTCTCCCCCTGAGCGGCTATTCACGTCAGCCTTTGGATGAATCCAAAGGCTGACGTAAATACGCCGCTACCCCCACCAGGCGCACAACGTGCTGACCAAATTTAAAACAAGCAATTTGCACGCTCAATACCATAGGAAAGCCCAATGTATTGCGGTCACTGTCGAGCTTGGCTCAAATCTGCCCTATTAACACTATTTATATTTTGCCTATGCGGTGTAGGTTCCGCTTTTGCGGCACCCAAAAAACCACCCAAAGCTGACCCTAAAGAAACGATCACCTACGTTGTCGTAAAAGGCGATACTGTCGATAAAATTGCAAAAAAATATGACGTCGCCGCAGCGGATATCGTTCGTTGGAACAATCTTTCCAACGCCGCTATGATCAAAATTGGACAAAAACTACGGATTCGTGTCTCCAAAAGTACCGCTGCAGCACATAGCGCAGCCAATTCAAAGACACCCTCCGCTGGAACCGTCACTCAAAACGCTTACTACGTTGTCAAAAAAGGCGATAGCCTCGGCAAAATTGCACGTAAAACCGGTGTCTCCATCGAGACCCTCAAAAAAAATAACCGCTTCCTCGCTAAAAATCCCGACAAACTTGTCGTCGGACAAAAACTTGTACTCGACGTCAAACGTTTTCAGGGAAATACCGGCGTTTCACGGGGATTAGCTAACAATGGTTCACTCGCTGGCGGTATTCAACTTCAAAATGGCCCTGGCTACGTCGTCAACCGGCCAAAACATGCCTACGGCACAGCCTTAACGATTGGACTCATCATGGATGCCATGGCTGCCTATGCCACTAAATTCCCCAAAGCAAACAAATTCGCGATTAGTGACATCTCCGCTCAAAATGGCGGCAGACTTCCGCCCCACCTTTCTCATCAATCTGGACGTGACGTCGACATCAGCTATATCAGCAAAGAAAAAGGTTTCGTGGGCTTCCAAAATGCAAATGCCAATAACCTAGATGTCGAAAAATCATGGTATGTCCTCGAATGGTTCCTTAAATCAGGAAAAGTTCAGTACATTTTCGTTGATTACGCACTCCAAAAATACTTCTACGATTACGCTAAGGCGCATGGCTACACAGACGCTCAACTTGCTTCCATGATTCAGTACCCTAACAAAAAAAGCTACGGTGCTATCATGCGACATTCTAAAGGGCATGTGAACCATTTCCACGTTCGTTTCGTTTGTTCATCTTCAGACGTTAACTGTAAATAATTTATTATAAGATGTACGCAAATTACACAGCTGAAAAACCTGATTTTGATCAGTATCTAAAAACTGTTTTTGGTAACGATCTTGACGCTTTCTTAAACCATCCTGAGCTCTCGGATTTTATTCGCGTTAACACAATGCGCGCTTCAACTGAACAAGTAGAAGCGGTCTTGTCGGATTATGGCTTTGAAACTGAACGCGTAGCCGGATTAAACGATGCTTTACGCATCAAAAAAAGCCCCTACGATCCCACGTTGACACTCCACCATTTCGCAGGTTGGTATGTCAAACAAAGCCTGAGCTCACAACTCCCTGTCAGATTTCTTGATGCTCAACCCGGTCACACCGTCATCGATCTCTGTGCAGCCCCGGGCTCAAAAACTACCCAGATCGCATCGTCAATGCATAACGAAGGGCGCCTCTACGCAAATGACCTCGCGGGAAAACGCATGACACCGCTCGCCGGAAGACTTGACGCTAATTGCGTGTCACACTGCGTCCTGTTTAATAAACCAGCGGAACGCTTGACCCAGATTCTTCCCCCAGTGTTTGATCGCGTATTGGCAGACGTGCCTTGTTCGGGACTTGGCAACCGTGATACGCTTGATGAAAATAGAAATCGTTGGGCACACGCTAAAAGTCCGCTCGCAATGAATCAACTCCAGTACCGCATTGCTCTCACAGGCTGCAAATTGTTGAAAAAAGGCGGACGCATGGTCTACTCGACGTGCTCGCTCGATCCTCTCGAAGATGAGGCTGTGGTCAACGAACTTATTTCACGTCTACCGATGAAAATGGTCGACGTTCTAAACATCGAAGGCCTAGTGTGGCGCCACGGTCTTACGGAATACGGCGGTCAACAGTTTCATCCAGATGTCGAAAAAGCACGTCGCGTTACCCCATGGGAAAACGATACACAGGGATTCTTCGTAGCCGTTCTCGAAAAAACTGATGATCTACCATTGCGGTTTGCACACGAAGATCCATGCGTTCCCCGAGTTCCGATCCTTAATGCCCAGGACGAACAAGTTGCACCCATTTTAGAAAATATCCATAAATACTACGGCATTGAACCCAGTGTATTCAAAGATTACCACTTTATCATGTCTGCTAAAGCTATCCACTGCATCGATGCGCACTGGGAAAGCATTGAAACAGGATTTCAACGTGCAGGACTTTGTCTCGCAAAAAAAAGAGGTGGCATTTGGAGACTGAGTCATGCCATGATCCAGACACTGAGTCCCTATATCTCAAAAAATATCGTTCATTTGTCAGCCGAACAGCTCAGACAAATTGCGATGAGTGAAGATGGAAAGCTCAAGATATCCGCGCTTCCTGAATCACCCTATCCCGTGATTTCGAGTGATGAAACAGGCTGTATCGCTACAAGCTACGATATTTCTGATCGTTCTGCTTATACGGGAATGATCTTCTGGAAAAGACCCAACGTTTTTCACTGCCTTTAGGTGAAGCACCCTCAGAAATAAAACACTCTGCAAAAAGATTGGTTGAAGAAAGCACCCTTCTGGCGTAAAAGTCTTAGGCCGCTGTTTGTTACTTGCTAAATTTGACACAGCGTGTTTTCATGTTAATACGTAAACGGTTTTTGGAATTGCGTCGATTTTCGCAATCCTTCTTATATTTCTTCGTTTTAGGATGGTTGGCCCATGTCCTTCATTAATTACAAGAGCAAAGAAATCGTTCTTAAAATTGTCTACTACGGACCGGGTTTGTGCGGGAAAACGACGAACGTCAAATACATCTACTCTAAGACAAATGACGATACTCGCGGCAAACTTATCAGCCTCGAAACCCAACAGGAACGAACGCTGTACTTTGACTTTTTGCCGATCGATCTTCCGACGATCAACGGCTTCAAAACACGTCTTCACCTCTATACGGTTCCTGGACAGCTCTTCTATTCGAATAGCCGTCGCCTTATCATGAAAGGCGCTGATGGTGTCGTGTTCGTCGCGGATAGCCAAGCAGAACGTCTCGAAGCCAACCTGATCTCAATGGATGACCTCCTCGATAACCTTGAGGCTTACGGCTACGATGTCGAAAAAATCCCATTCGTCATTCAGTACAATAAACGCGATATGCCAACTGCTCTTCCCGTCGAACAGTTGCGTAGCGAGCTCAATCGCTGGGTCGGCAAGGTTCCCGATTATCCCGCTTGTGCTACAACGGGGGAAGGCGTCTTCGAATCCCTTAAGAGCGTCATACGACTCATCCTCGTCGATTTAAAAAAATCCAGAAGCTAACACATGCTTTTGAATTTATGAGCGCCTCATGACGAGGCGCTTTTTTTGTTTTTCAACGTTACCAGCCTCCCTCCTATACTCAATATGAAAAAATACCCTGATACGTGGGATGTTTCCGCTTCAGATGTCCTCTACGAAGATGATGCGATCATCGTCGTCAACAAGCCCTGCGGCATTCCTAGTCAAGCAACACTCGATCCGTCCAGAGATCACGCCTATGCCGCTGTTAAACGCTATTTGCACGACGCATACTGCGGATTACACCATAGACTCGATGTCGGAACGAGTGGCGTTCTGCTTATGACCAAAACTCAAGACGCCAACCCATCAATCTCTGAGCAGTTTCAAAAACATACCGTTCGTAAAACCTACACCGCACTCGCTTGCGGCACCACGCAAGATGAAAAAATTAAACAAGATTCAAGTTTTGTTTATAAAGCTGCAATTGGTGAGGACAAAACTGCAAAAATTCAAAAATTCTGCGTTGGTGGCAAAAATAGAAAACACGCAGAAACAAGCATTCTATGCCAACAGCTGACCACACTTCGAGATGGTTTTTTTGCACGTTTTGAGTGTCAGCCTCTTACCGGTCGAACACACCAAATCCGCGTTCACCTGGCCTCACTTGGTCTTCCAATCATCGGAGATACCTTATACAATCCTAGCACGCTGCGCTCTCTGCGAGCTTTGATGCCTGACCGAATGTGTCTGCACGCCGCTCGCCTTGAGTTTATCCATCCGATTTCGGGTGAGCCCATGTGCGTTGAAGCACCCTTACCCGCTGTACTGGAAAAGTTTGCGCTCAAAGCATCTAAACTCATGCCGCACTAAACGGTAGTCCCCCTAAAAACTGGGCGTGCTTTAAAATTCAAGTTGAGAATTTAGATCGTCTAAACAATCAGCACGATACAATACCATACAACGTAGATACGATTTAAGATTGTCATATCTCTCAAATCTATCAAACATATCAGCAGCGTAACAGCGCCGCAGGCCAGAGGGGGTAGCGGCGTATTTTCCCGCAATCTTTTATTTGAGTCCTAGAATGAACAGAAACACGCGTTCTCTGTTCCAAAGCGTATACAAATTGGCAATATGTCTGGTTGCGGGAAAATAGACGCTCAGGGGGACACCTCCCCCCATGGAGAAAAAAATCTGAAACAATGCCATTGGATGCATTTTTAAACAATGCCATTTGCATTCGCTTATCACCTCTAATGATTGACCTCGCGAATCAACTTTGGTATGACATTCAGTCGTTTTGCCCGGCTCAAATCAATGGAGCCGAATTCTTATAGACGCTGTTAACCGGCTTAAATGAAGGTTTTGAATAAATGAATGGAACTGAAGGTTCTGGCAGCATTTTAGGTTCTTTGCTGCCTTTTATCCTGCTTATCTTATTTTTCTACTTTTTTATTATCCGTCCCCAAAAACAAGAGGCTAAACGCACGCAGGAAATGCACAATGCGCTTAAAGTGGGCGATAAAATCGAAACCGTTGCCAGCATGATCGGCGAGATTACGTCGATTGAGGGTAATGAGGTCGTCGTCAATGTTGCAGAAAAAGGCACGTGCAAAATTCGCATGCATAAACGTGCGATCGTTCGTGTCATCACTAATCCAGAAAGCATTGACGCTGCTGATGACAAAAAAGCGATCGACGACAAAAAATCTGAATAATACAGATTCTAAATTTTATGAAGAACAAACAACTTTAGTGTTTAATTACTGAATTTTATACAAATTTGGTTTATTTTGAACATAAACGAGCTCAGAGTTTCAAATATCGTAAGGAAAGCAATGTTCGACAAAACGTATCGGACATTTTTTAAACGTTCATGATGAGGTAACGCGATGTCGCGAAGCTGGTGGTTAAAAACCATCTTTTTAATTTTTCTTGTTCTGGCGTCAGTAGCAATCTTGACACCGACAATGGTTGAGATGGTGTTCTATCGAGAACCGATCTCTGCAGTTGATGTAGACACAACGAACGGTGAGCATGTCCGTGATCCGAAATTGCCGGAATGGTATGAAGCACTACCCCAGAGGCTAAAATCCAAAACATTGGCGCTCGGTCTTGACTTGCAAGGTGGTCTGCTGCTCAACTACTCTGTTGATATTCCATCTGCGCTCAACGAAAAGATGGCTACCCAAGCCGCCAACCTGCTTGACGATGTCATTAAAGGCAGCGGTTCTCAGGTAGACTATACGCTCGATCGTGAGCGCCATGAGGCCACTTTCATTTTTGATTCGGCCGAAAATGTTAAATATCTCACATCACATAAGGCTTTTACGACGGAAGGCAGCGATAAAGTCCTTGAAATCGTCGAAGCAGTTGGGAACAAAGTCACCATTGGTCTGGACAAAGATTGGATCAATACGATGACAAAGTCCTCGGTTGAACGTGCTGTTGAGACAATCCGTAAACGTATCGATGGACTCGGCGTTGCCCAACCCAGCGTTCGTACCGAAAATCAAACGCATATCGTCGTTGAACTTCCTGGTCTTTCGCGTGCCGGCGTCGCTCAGGCTGAACGTCTCATCGCTACGACCGCTGTTCTAACCTTCAAACTCATTGCCCCGGACGATGACACCAAAGTCATTTTCCAAAAATTCGCCCAACAAGATTTCGCTAAACACGGCATCTACGTTAAAAATAATGTCTTCCGCGCTGACGATGATCCCAAAACAAGTCCTAACCGCAAAACAGGTAAAGATAAGTTCCAGGAATTCCTCACCGAAATCGAAAACCAAAAAATCGTCCCCAACGATAAACAGATCGTCTTCGAACAGCTAGAAGCTCGCGAATTAAATAATGAAACCGATGACGACAACGTCGATCTCAGCGCCCAACCCAGCAGCTGGCGTATGCGCGTCGTCAGAACTGACCTCCCGTTACTCACGGGCGATCACGTCGTCACCTCTTATCCCGCTACAGATCCTCAAACACAGCAGCCCTACGTTTCTCTCAAACTCAATAAAGAGGGCGGCGACACTTTCTACGATATCACTAAAAAATATACCGGCGAAAAACTCGCGATTCTCATGGACTCTACGCTCGTAAGCGATCCTGTCATCCGCGGCGAAATCCCGGGCGGCAACGTTTCAATTACAATGGGCAGAGGCACGCACGCCGAAATCCTTGAATCCGTCAATAACCTCGTCGTATCCCTCCGTTCCGGTGCTCTCCCCGCTCCGATTCGACAGGAATCCAAAACGCTCGTCGGTCCCTCGCTCGGTCTCGAATCCATTAAAGCAGGTACCGAAAGTCTCCTCATCGGCTTTGCTGCCGTTATCTTATTCATGTGCTTCTATTATAAAGGAAGCGGTGTCAAAGCCTCCTTCGCCCTCATGTTTAACCTCCTCTTCATCTTGGCCGGTATGGCTTCGATGGGCGCCGTCCTCACCCTCCCTGGTATCGCAGGTATCGTACTCACCGTCGGTATGGCTGTAGACTCCAACGTCATCGTTTTCGAACGTATCCGCGAAGAACTTCGAGCGGGTGAAACACCTCGAAAATCAATCATCGTCGGCTTCGACAAAGCCCTCTGGACCATCCTCGACTCAAATATCACTACAGCTATCGCTGCCGTCGTTTTGATGAACTTCGGTTCCGGTCCCGTCAAAGGCTTCGCCGTTACCTTGCTCCTAGGTATCATCGCTACCGTTTATACCGCCTTCTATGTCACCCGTAACTTCTTCGAACTCGAATCGCACTATAACCACGATTCTTTGTCGATTTAGTCATGACGCTTATCAAGGAGACATAACATGGCACAATTTATGTTAATTAAACCAGGAACGCACATCAAGTTCGTCGAGCATCACAAACCTGTGATCGCCCTGATGCTCCTGCTCTGCATCGCTGGACTCATCTTCGCCTTCATTAAAGGTCCTAACTGGGGCACCAGCTTCCAGGGCGGTACCTCCATCAATATTCACCTCATGGCCGATAACGCCGGTAATAATTCCGTCGTTACCGTCAAAGACGTCGAAAATGCTTTTGCTAACGACACAAACCTCAATCACGTCTCTGTTCAAACCCTCGGTAATGAAGGTGAAAATAAATTCGTTATTCGTACGCGCACAACGACTGTCTTGACCTGCGACAAATTCGCTGCAATTCACGACAAATTCAATGACGCTCTCCATGCCGCTACGGCTAATAATACCCTCTCTCTTAAAGAATCTACTTGGCCGCTCTGCGATGACGACGGTATCCGAAGCAACTTCGATATCGCTATCAATAATCAGTCCAATAACCCTGACATCTCGATGCCGCCGGAGCAAATCCAAAAAGCGCTTAATGACGCCGGCTTCGAAGATGTCGAAGTCGCTGTGAACGACGTTCACAATAAATATACAATTCAACCCACCGGTATTCAGTCGCAAGTCGTTTCTATCCTCACCAAGGCTTTCGGTGAGCGTTTCTATAAAACTACGGATAAAGGCGTTCAAACTGGCCTCGATAGCGTCTCTACCATCGGCGCCGATGTCGGCGAAAAATTCCGCAATGACGCTATCGTCAGTATCTTGCTCGCACTCGGCTTCATGCTCCTCTATATCGGCATCCGATTCGATACAAGATATGCCCCCGCGGCAGTCATCTCCCTTACCGTTACCACGCTCCTCACGGCTTGCTTCATTGTCTTCTTACAGCTCGAAATCACGCTCGAAACGGTTGCGGCTCTCCTCTCGCTCGTCGGTTACGGTATCAACGATACCATCGTTAACTTCGACCGCGTTCGCGAAAATGTCGCCCTCTCCGATAAGTCCGTCCCCCTCGAGCAACTCGTCAACAAAGCAATTAACGAATGCATCAGCCGTACGATCATTACTAGTATCACCACGCTCCTCGCAATCGCTCCCCTCATCTTCTTAGCTACCGGTACTACCCATGACTTCGCGATCATCATGGGCTTTGGTATCTGCGTCGCAACCCTCAACTCCATGTTCATTTCCTGCCCCTTCGTTATCAAATTCGACCACTGGTTCAAATTGTATAAACAAAGAGCAGAAGCCATCAAAACCATCGAAATGGACTCTAATGCTCAACTTGAAAGCGACATCAAAACGCCTGAAGTTGTCCTCGATGATGAAAAATAATCACTTCTGAGGGGGAAGCCTCCCCCTGAGCGGCTATTTGGCTCTGCCAAATACGCCGCTACCCCCCTCCCAATCTTCTCCGTTTTTTAGCTCCATACCAAAAAAATGAGACGGAGCTTATAAAATGCGCTAAACAGAACGCCGGCTTTAAGTCGGCGTTTTCTTTTTAATGAAGGCCAACTTATCGTTGGCCTTTCCTGTCTCGTTCCTTCAAAATAACGAACTTGAACTCTTGATTTCCATGCACCGCTGATCTCGTATCAGCTATATCCTTTTGCATATCTTATATTTCTATGAATACTGAACCAAAATTTCCACCTACAAACAAATCTGATTCTAAATATTGGAACCTACGTGCCCTCGATTCTGATGCCGTCGGCTCCCTCGCGATGAGCTTAAACGAAACTCAGCTTCTTACAAGCGTTCTTTACAATCGCGGCGTCCGTACGCCTGAAGACGCAGTCAGATTTCTCCACCCCAAAATGGATGAACTCGCTGACTCTTTCTCGATGTTCAACATGATGCCCGCCGTCGAACGTATCCTTCAAGCCATCGAAAATAACGAAGAAATTCTCATTTTCGGCGATAACGATGTCGATGGCGTTACCTCGACAACCCTCGTTTACCAGTTCTTAGAACCCTTCCACGCAAATGTTAATTATTTCCTACCACGCCGAAAGGAAGATGGACACGGGTTTAACGACGAAACACTCAACGCCGCACTCGCGGTCCATTCACCAACACTCCTCATCTCCGTCGACTGCGGCATGAGCGGCGTTGATGAAATCGAACGCCTCAAACAAAAAAATATCGATGTCATCGTCGTCGATCACCACGCTACCCCCGAACGCGTCCCCCAAACGATCGTACTCAACCCTAAACAAGAACAAGATACCTTCCCTTACGACGATTTGGCTGCCGTTGGCGTCACTTTCCACCTCGTCGATGCTCTCGTCAAAACGTGCATTGAACGCGGCATTTATCAAAAATATAATCTTCTACCCCCCTCTTTGATCGATACCCTCGACCTCGTCTGCCTTGGCACGATCGCCGATGTCGTCCCGCTCCTCGGCGAAAATCGTACCTTCGTTTCGCTCGGACTCGACGTCATTCGAAAACGAAAACGAAGCGGCATCGCTGCCCTACTCAGTGACGTTGGCGCTGATGACAAATACATCACAGAAAGAACGATCTGCTACCGACTCGCACCTCGCATTAATGCCGCTGGACGCGTCGGTGACCCAAATATCAGCGTCGCACTCCTCACCGCTTATCGCTTTACAAACGCTCAGATCATCGCCCGCGAACTCGAAAATTACAACCATCTCAGACAAAATGCCGAAGTATCTATGATCAGCGAAGCTACGGCTATGGCGCAACAGCAGGTTCTCGAAGGCCGTAAAATTATCGTCGTCGCAAAAGAAGATTGGCAGCAGGGCATCCTCGGCATTATCTCTAGCCGTATCCTCGACAAATTTTATAAACCAACCGTCGTCATCTCTATCTCAGATGGCATGGGCAGAGGCAGCGCTCGAAGCCCTGAAGGATTTAGTATCCTAGACGCATTCACTAGCTGCAAAGATTTAATCGACGATTACGGCGGTCACCATAGCGCTGCAGGCCTCTCCCTCAAAGCTGACAATATCGACGAACTCGCTAAACGTCTTAATCGCTTCGCTTCCGAACAAATGTCCGCTGGAACTGCTCCAAGACGAAGCCTCGACATCGACGCTGAAGCTAGTATCACAGAACTCCTGACCCTTTGGCATAATCAATACCTCGAATGGCTCGCGCCCTTCGGTACCGGAAACAAAGAACCCACTTTTATGCTCAAAAATGTTCAGATTATGCTCATTAAACGCCTGAATCACGTCTACGCTCGCGTTAAAATAAAACAAGATTTGAACACCCTCAGTCTCCTGGTTCCTACAGCTCTTGCCGCCGAACTCAAAACCGGTATGACCCTCAACCTCGTCGTCACACCTAAATACGCACCTCATCGCGATTATCCGGAGTTCATCCTCCTCGCAACTCAAACGTCCAATACTTCGCCTACTACCGCTGATCACTAATTATGCGTAAACGTACTCTCTATACTCAGGGCGATCGGGCTGCTTCGAAGATCCCTACGATCATCATTATGTGCATCGTGCTCTTCTGCATCCTCTATTTCGGCAAGTCAATGAGCGAACGTGCCGCCGAAATCTTCGTTCCAAAAGATCCTCAAATTGACGAGCAAGCTCAGGTTAACCTCAAACAATCTCCTGAGCAATCGTCTCACACTGATCCTACCAATCCTCAGCCTCAAACGCATTCTGCTGGCGAAATTATATATAATACAAATAAGTCGACTGCTAATTCTCTATTGCAAGTCATCTCTTCCAGATAATCTATAATATATATTAAATCATATATTATACTTTTCTTCTAATCATAAAGGACATTCATTTTATGGCCTCTCCTATCAATCCTAATTGGCAAGACCTCAAAGCACTTCCTTTCGGACAGTACATCAACGACGTCGTCTTCCAATATCGCTCCGACGAAATCCATAACATCCTCGAGTGGAAAAAAAATAATCCCCTCCCCTCCCCCATCGAAGTCGAAATCGGCTCCAATTACGGAAAATTCCTCCTCGGACTCGCGCGCGGACGACGCGAGATGAACTTCCTTGGCATTGAACTCAAATCCTCACTCGTCCACCGCTTCGTCAAACGTATTGAACGAGAAGGTGACACAAATTGTAAATGTATCAACGCCGATGCGCGTCTCGCTATCCCCGTGCTCTTCGAGCCTAACTCGATCGACGCAATCTACGTCCTTTTCCCTGATCCATGGTGGAAAAAACGTCACGCAAGTCGACGCCTCCTCGACGACGCTTTCTTCGATATGGCCCATACTTTCCTTAAACTCGGTGGCATGGTCGTCGTAAAAACTGACGTTCGACCCTATTATGAAACAGTCTTCGAAGCCCTCCAAAAAGATGCTCGCTACGCCTTTATCCCGAATGATCAAATCCCCAACAGCGACAAATGGGATCTCACAAATCGCGAACAGCACTGCATCGAAAATGAAGTGCCTTATGACATGCTGGCCATAAAGAAATTGTAGTATTTATTATTTTTGAGGGGGAAGTCTCCCCCTGAGCGGCTATGTGCTCGTCGAGGCATTGTCCCCAATGCCTCCACTGCGCGCATACGCCGCTACCCCCTCTAGCCTGCGGCACAATCAAATCGTTGGGTGTATGTGACTCAGTTTTTATCTTCGTATTTTGTATGTAACTCAGTTTTTATCTTCGTATTTTATAGATGAGCAACATACAAATTTAACTAATTCTAGTCTCACTAAACGTTACGCACCATTCTTCGCACTCGCAAAAGTACGTTTTAACGCATAACGTGTTGGTAGCCCATGTACCGGTCGATCTGCTCTGCTATATAAAAAAAGCTCGGATGTTTTTCATCCGAGCTCTAATTTAACAATTCAGTGTTCTCTGCTCAATCCTTATAACAAACTTACGGACACGCAAAGCAAAGTAAAGAACACTCTCAGCAGAGTAAATCCACTGATCTCATTTCTTAGAACAAAGCACCAATCTTGAGGCCAACGCTCATAACGTCTTTGCCAAATTCACCTTCTGCATCAAAGATGAAATACTCACCCTTCAGCTGAACACCGACAAAGCCACGAGATACATATTGCGTTGTGCGATCAAAAACGCCTTCAGTCGTAGATTGACCCGACGGGCTTGACGAATCTTCGACATAAAGAACAAGAGGACGACTCGACGAGAAGTTGGTCAAAAGGCTGTAACCACCATAAGGCGTAATGCTCATGACACCTGCAATGCCAAAGGTGTACGACATGGCAACATCAAGATTGACGTTAATCATACTCAACTGCGACGCACCCACCAGTGTTCCAACATTTGCGCCGACACTGATGTCAGGCAAAAACCACCAACCTTCGGTCACTGCCCAACGAAGTCCTGCGCCAACATAAAACATTTCTGAGTCAGCAAGCCAGCTCACTTCACCTTCAACTTCAAGACTGAACGGAAGACCTTTTCTCATCTGAAGCTGGATTGTCGAAAAGACATCCGGCGCTGAATATTTCCCATCTTTCGACGCTGCTAAAACTTCACCGGGGTTATTCTTGTTCGTCGCTCGCCAAAAAGCTGCATCTTCCGTCGCAAAGCTTAACTTCGCTCCCGCTGAAATCTCAAATCCTTCCTCACCTATGGTTGACGCTGGATGAAGCTGCATTGGTGCAAAAATGGATCCATAGGCTCGGGCCAACGCTTTAAAATCGGATATGCTCTCCGCACTGCCACACGTTCCACCGCTGCAAAGACGCTCCAGTTTAAAGTCATTGCCGCCTGCGTACGCACTCGTTGCAGACATCAAAACTACTCCAATAATCGCCGCCATTAACAATATTGCGCGTTGCATAATGCTTTTACTATCTCTCATTGCTCTTTCTCTCTATCTTATGCTGCTGAAAACGTTTTATTTACCGTTGCCAGACACAAAACTTCGCCTATTTTAGCACTACCTCCCTAAACCGTCAAGAATACGCCCCTTACTACTCGACTTTTCATCGGCCTGGTGATAACGATTCTTCCGCTTGATGCTGATCTCTTTAGCTCACGCTAACTTTTTCTGTACCTTTTTGTTTCGATACGGTTCTTGATATGCCTCAAAATATTTTCGCTGATCCTTCCTTCAACGTTCAGCTCGTCTCCCACGAAAACTTAGCCCTCGCGCAAGATATCCTTAACCATAATAACGCTTACCATACGACCATTGTGTACACCCAGCCTAACGGACTGGCTGAACGCTGCCTTAATGCACAACCGCCCTCGGTCGAGGGCTCGCGCGTCTTTAAAAAATTCCTCCTCTTCTCACAAAATACTCAGCATGTCGCTGTCGTCGACGTCTTCGCTGGCTTCCCTAATTACAAAACAGCTTCCATCGCTCTCTTCATGGTCCATGACGCTTGGCACCGAAAAGGTATCGCCAAAACCATCCTTACCAATACTCTCCCTGCCTTCCTCCGCGAATTCCATCCCGCCGTCGAAACCATTTCCATCTCTCTCACGGATAACAATATTCCCGCTCTCAGATGCCTCGTCAAATGTGGATTCGATCGCACAAATACATGGGCTAAACTCGACGCCAACGGAAGACCTATCACTGCCGTTACCTTTAAAGCTTCTATTCATAACCTCCTTGCTAATATTTCTATCTAATCACGGCTATCATGAATCGTAAACTGCTCTGGGGCATTTTAATCACGCTCGTAATTCTCGCTCTACTTGCTGTCGCTGCAACGATGGCGCGTAATTATGCGTTTTCTAAAGTTTCGAAAATTGCTTCCCAAAAACTGAAGGCTTTTGACTTCTCTTTCGATGCAACCCCAACGCCGTTTACCCAGTTTAGCAAGTGGTTCTGTTTTGAATCCATTACCGTTTCCGACAATCAAGCCTCCAAACTCACACTCCATGATGTCTGCATTACAAATGGCTTGAATACCATCACTTCTGACAAAATCGATGCAGAAATCGAAATTCAATCTGCTCAGGGAGCGCTTTCTTGGGATTCTATAAAAACAATTCTAAACCGCCATGCTCAATCCCAAAACAACGACGACTCTGAAAAAATTTCATTAAAAGAAAAACTCGCCAAACTGATTAACAATAATATTAAAATTAATTGCAATCAATTTGACCTCAAACTCGGCGCGCCCGGCTCTCTATTCAAATTTTCTTCGCCTGACGCTTCTTTCGATCTGCGCGACGGCGCTATCACTGCTTCCGCTACGCTTTCTTGGTCGATTGACCTCGCTCAGGCGCCCCTCGCAATCCAAAGCTCGCCTGAATTTAAAGTCCGCTTCGATGCACCAATCGCTGAGCTCATTCAAACAAATCCCCCCCAAAATAAATACCTTAAATTTGAACTCAAGGCTGAGCCTACGCTCGATATTGCAACAACAATTAAAGATGAGCTTATCGTCGCACAAATTGCTGCCATTTCTACTGAACTCAATCGTTATGAAATGATAGCCTCCCTTGACGACCTGAATATTGTTGCTCCTAACGCTGATTCTCTTGGAAACGCCCATTTTCAAAGCATTACAGCCGCTTTTTCTGGACGCCCTTCCCAATCAACCCTCAAAACAATTACGCTCGTTAATCCTGATATCAGAATCAAAATCGACGAAATTATACGTTCAGAAAAAGTTCTACAACATGCCGTCTTCGGCAATTTATTAAAATTCTGGCAACAAGACGCCGGCTCCATCTTGGGCGATGCACCAAAACTTTCTGTTCGTCGCGAGGATGTCAAAAAAACTAAACCTAAAGTTCGATCTAATCCCCTCTCTAAAGAGTTTTTATTAAGCGTTAAGGCCGCTTTTCAAAAGTTCCAAAAATCTATCATGGCTCTGCCTGCGATCGATATACAAAATGGAAGTTTGCAGATCAGCCTAAACGATAATCAATTCGCTTTTGAGTCCATATCATTTAATACTGCTGAACTTTTTCAAGACGACCAAAAGTTTAAACTACAATTTAATGTTCGACAAGCTACCGCTGCTTTTGAAGTATCCTACGACGATGATTCCCCTTTCCCTCAACTTTCATTGAGCGTCCTAAACCTCGCGGCACGTGACTTCCTATCTATTATAAATATGCCCGTTCCAGAAAATAGTGACGGCTCTATTTCTGCACAACTCTCCATCTCCATGGACGATAAGGCTTTCTCTCTTTCTGGAAATATGACGCTCGATGACTTTGCCTTCTTTCATGCCAAAGTCAGTCCTAACCTGATTCATGATATGAATGCAGCCGCACAGCTCGACCTCGTTTATTCATTCAACGATGATAAGCTCTCCGTCAATCCCATTGCTCTGACGAGCGGACCTATTACAACGACTGGCTTTATTAATATTACTAACGTCCGAAGCAACCCTGTGATTGAATTTGAACTCGGTGCTAAAGATATTAAGTGTTCTGATATTCCAAAGGCTATTCCACCTGGTTTCCTTCCAACAATCACCGATTTACAAATTGCTGGCGACACTTTCTCGCCCAAACTCTACGGCAAAATTCCTTGGAAAGACCCACTCATCTCATCACTCAAAGAATCTGGCTTCGAGGACAAATGTTATCCGACGGCCGTTGAGCCACATAAACCGTCTGTTATTAATGATCCTAAATATACTTTTACAACGGATTATACCTACTTTACTGACGCGATTACTGTCGGACCTGGCACTAAATCTTTTACACCCATTGATAAAATTCCTCCTTATGTCAAAGCTGCTATGTTTCTTACAGAAGACAAACGCTTCTTTGATCACGGGCCTCTGCGCATTTCTTTCATCGAACGCGCTCTCAGACTCAACCTCAACAGCCGCAAATATGTTTACGGTGGATCTACCATTTCACAACAACTTACCAAAAATTTGTTCCTAGATCGCCGAAAAAACTTGGCACGTAAACTCGAAGAAGCTTTCATTGCGTGGAGAATGGAAAATGTCGTCTCCAAAATGCGTATCTTCGAATTATATATTAATATGATCGAGTTCGGTCCGGACGTTTATGGTATTACACAAGCTGCTAAATTCTATTTTGATAAATCCGTCGAAAAACTTACACCACTCGAAGGCGCCTATCTCGCTTCACTTAAGGTCATGCCCTCCAAAGGTGGCAGATTTTATAAATCTGGCTTCCCAACCTCAGGTTGGTGGCCCAAACGTATGAAATATATTCTCAAAGTCCTAGCTGAAAACGGCTATATCTCTGCCTCCGAAGTCATAGCTGCTTATCCTTGGATTCCCAAATTTGTATATCCTAATGCCGACCAATACTCCGATTTCCGTAATGTTTGGCTGAGAAATTATTCAAATTATCTTATCGAACAGTCCAAGCAAAAGAAAATCGACGAAAAGAATAAAAACGATGCTCCCGATCTTCCGCCAGAAATATAATTCTCTGTAATATTTTATACTTATCTTTATTATTTATAGGGGGAAGCCTCCCCCTGAGCGGCTATTGCCAAGGCAATACGCCGCTACCCCCTCCAGCCAGCGGCCTCTATTACACGTAATCACTGAAGATTTATATTTTGCAAATTCAACGTAAATTTTCATTAAATTACGCGTTTAATCCAAACAATGTCAAACTGCCGGCGTACACCTATTATTCAAAAGTCACATTCGATTTTATATGACTAAAGGGGCTTCACGTAACACTTATTGACATAACCACTCAAGTGTCCCCCAGGATGACACGTCGAACGTTTACAGTCATTTTTCGCTCGAATCTTGTACCAACAATTACTCTCCCCTACAATCTGTACTGTCTTGCCCTCATCAACAAAACCGTAAGACAACTTTGCTGTCGACCTAGGAAGCTCTCTGGGCGCAAGTTTTACCAATGCAACGCCTTTTGAAGGCAATGCAGAAATATGATCTGTGCTGCACTCACAAATATACCCCGTTTGGTTGTTATAACTGACCTTTACCCAATTGCTTTCTGAAGCATAATCTTCACTACAAACAATCTCTGAATCTTCCGAAAGAACAGCAAGCACTTTTGAACTCGGATCAGGATGCTCTCGCAAGTTCACTGACGATGATGTTATCTTTACACAGTTCACTTTCGGCTGCTCAGAATCACTATTGGCTGCATTTTCGTTTGGCAAATCGTTTGTGGCTGCATTCGGAGTGTCTACAGAAGCTTCATTCTGTACGTCTGTAGAGGTTTGCTCCTGATTCCCAGCAAACGCTGAATCCTGCTGAGCAGTTAAAGAATCGCTTCGCTCTTCATCCGCATTAATAATTTCTCGTCGTTCCCCTTCTTCCAAAGAATTTTCTTTTTTAATCTCTGCCTGCTGAGGGACAACCTGAACTTTTGAATCGTTATTAGGCTCTGTCTGCTTTTCTGTGACGTCCGTTACAATGCTATCCGTGCTATCTAAGTTTTCTAATTGAGACGAAGATACATCCTCAGTCTGAAAAACTTTTCGTACAACTGGATCTGTTTCACCATTTATTAATAAATATAACAAAATCGTAGCGCACACGACAATTAAAAAGCAGAAAATGACAATAGCAATAATATGATTGTTATGTAACGAATCGCCATTCGCTTGGTCCGCAAATTCTTTCTTCATCAGGGCAGGCGTTTTGATCTCTGCTATCGTATCTACGTTATCAAGAAGATGATTCTCTTTAGTTGCAGTGATAACACCTTCTTTCAAACGTTTTTGTTTAAGAGCAACACTAGCCGCTTCTATGTATTCACGTGCTCTTTCTCTCGTAATTGGCTGCGTTTTACGACTCTCCAATTCCGCGATGTCATTCAAAAAATCAGAGTTTGTATCCAGCGAATTGAGCTTTTTAAGTTGAGTATCACTCTCGGGGGTTAAAGCTGATAAGATCGCTATGACGTTTTCTTCTGTACGACTCTCTAATTGTAAAGTCGATTCATCAGCATCTTCGACTTTTTCATCTGCATCATCACTATCCTGCAAAACATGATCCCCTGTCCTTGCATGATAAAGACTGCTGTTCTCAATCTGAATAATAGGCAGTTCATCCTTGATCGTTGTATTATCACTGTCCTCAACATCTGGACACGATTCATTCTCGGGAACATGCTCAAAATATCGCCCTTCTTCACCATCCTCAATTTCAACACGATAACCGCACAGTGCACAGTATAAAGCATCTTCCTCATGGATCCGCTCGTCCGATGGCTCTAAATACAGATTTTTTCCGAGGTCATGTTTATATACATGCTTTAACATCTTTGCCCCCAACAGCCCTTTTGCATTATCTAAAGCGGATAATGCTGTGGCTTATTAGCAAAATTTTAACGAACATGCAATTGCTTTGTTTAATATTGTTCCCCACTGCTGTCCCACTAAAATTTCATAAAATACTCTGATAACTCTACAGTAGCTTTGTTTTGTCGATATATAGTCACTTCTAAATATGAAAAAGACTTAAGATAACTGTTAAATCGCACGCGTCGCAAAACCGAAGGCAAGCAGCGGGCGCACCGGGCACGCATGTTGAAGACGAAGTCAAGTTCGCGCGGGCTGCATGTTTGAACGAAGTGAGTTCAGCACGCGCGGGGATTCCAAAGGGGCGTCCGCAGGACAGAATGAGAATAAGAAAAGTCTAAAATTCTATAACGAGCGCATTTCGTTATAGTTAATGAAAATATGTTGTGGGACAGCAGTGATTGTTCCCTTAATTTCGTTGATTCAATGAAACTATTTCGCAAAACTTCATGCTGCAAAACGAATCTCTTAACTCGCTTTTCAATGACGTACTCCCGCCCTTAGAGAGGGTAGCGGCGTATTTTTAGCGCCAATACTTATTAAATTTCACTCGTTTTGGTATTACCTTCTATAAATTACAAAACAATGCAATTTAAATTCTTTACTTTTTCTAATCTACTCTTTGCAATTCAATCCAATCTACAAACATAATCATTCAAATCATTTTTTTTCCTGGGCGCTAAAAATAGACGCTCAGGGGGAGACTTCCCCCTACCAAATATCTCATGCCATTCCTGCTATCTTCAATTATATGCGACTCCCATTGAATGACACTTTTCTCTCCCTACCTGATTTCATTAAAAATTCCAAAACATCCCACTGCCTTGCTTTTTTTTGTATTCCTCTTTCGCTCTTTCTGCACAAAAATGCTAAAGACTATTTGCCTCTCTGCACGCCATAACGTGCCCGATGGCAACGCTTTATTCCCTTCTGTTACGCGTAGCTTACATCAAATAGGATCTTCGAATGACGCCAACCGAAAAACTCACCGCTCAAGCGGTCATGTTCTCAAATAGGCTCAGCAAACGTGCCACCCACCTCAAAAAATGGGCAAAAAAACAAAATCTTACCGCCTACCGCGTTTACGATCGCGATATTCCCGAAATTCCCCTTTGCGTGGATCTGTATGAGTTTACAGACCTTTCTTCTGACCAAATTCCCCGCTATGCTGTCGTTTCTTTTTTTGAACGACCTTACGAAAAATCGCCCCTCGAAGAAGATCTTTGGATCGACGCAATGAACCGCGAAATCCAAAAAGTACTTGAGATTCCCGCAGGGCATATCATGGTCAAGCTCCGCAGAAAACAAAAAGGCACTGACCAGTACGAAAAACTTGAGCATACCAAAAAATCTATCACCGGAGTGATTACTGAAGATAATCTTAAGTTCGGCGTTAACCTTTCTGATTTTCTCGACACAGGGTTATTCCTTGATCATCGACCGCTCAGAAAAATTCTTACACAAACGGCTTCACACAAACGCGTACTTAACCTTTTTGCATATACAGGTTCATTGAGCGTTGCAGCACTCAAAGGCGGAGCTGATTATGTACAAACCGTAGATCTTTCTAATACCTATCTTAATTGGGCTATTGATAATATGCATCTTAACGGCTTTACTGACGGCCGTATCAGCCCTATTACACGCCAAGATGTCATAGAATTTCTCGATCTACAAGTTCGCAAAACACAGGCTGGCTCGGCTAGCCGATTCGATATTATATTACTCGATCCGCCGACTTTTTCTAATTCTAAAAAGACCACAGACATTCTTGATACCAATCGTCAATGGCCGGATCTTGTCAAACAATGTTTGCGCCTCCTTAACATCGGCGGCACTTTGTACTTTTCAACAAACAGCAGACGCCTTGCTTTCAATCGTGACGAACTTCCTGCCACAATTGGCGGAAATACTTTCTCTGTTGAGGAAATTACAAATTCGACAATCCCCGAAGACTTCAAAGCGCACCGCATTCATCGCTGTTGGAAACTTACACTCGATCACTAATCATTTATAATACTTTTTACGTCACTCTTACCTTTGCCCGTGAGGTCGTCCAATGAAACTAAAAAGACTGTGCATTTCTTTTATACTCTTAGGTACCCTAGGTATTTCGAGTCATGCTTTCGCAGATCCTGACTCCATCCCCGCTGGGCTTACCCCCGAAATGGCTCTAGATATGCGCGGTTATGAAACGGATGCCGATGTTGAAGAAGCTGCTGCGCACGGTCAACGCGTACGCAATCAACGTGCGCTCGGAATCAATCATCACGCTCGAGGACGTATAAACCGTTCTGGTGCCCTCACGGGTAAACGCATCGGTCTCAGTCCTGGTCACGGCCGAAAACGTACAGACCAAACAAAATCATGGGCATTTCAGCGTTCAATTACAAATGATGTGCTCGAAGACAAACATACTTACGAATGGATGTATGATTATATCAGACCAATGCTCGAAAGAGCTGGTGCTGAAACAATCAGCGCACGTGCTGCCTCTTACACTGAGTATCGCTATGCCTTCGATTTTAATAGTAGCAATTACACAGAAACCGGTTCTTGGACTGCCAACACAAAAGGAAATTATAAATTTGCAGATGCAAATGCTTCCGAAACCGCAACCGCTGCTTGGAATTTTAACGTAGATAAAACAGATTATTACCCTGTCTATATTAAATATTATTCAAGCAATAACCGTATCTCTGATGCTCAAGTCACAATCAAACATGCTCGTGGCGAATCTATTGTAACTGTTGATCAGTCTTTGATGTATGTCAAAGATGGAACGGGCAGCGAAGCTGCTACGCTGACTCAAAATACAGCAACGACGTATCAAGAAACATGGCACTATCTCGGCTTGTATCCATTCAAAGCCGGACAAACGGCTTCCATCAAGCTCTCAAACGTCAGTTCCGAAACAGGCAAAGTTGTTATCGTCGAAGCGATTCAAATCGGTGATG
Organism: Myxococcota bacterium; assembly: GCA_045599585.1. Taxonomy (GTDB): domain Bacteria; phylum Myxococcota_A; class Bradymonadia; order UBA4248; family UBA4248; genus RGIG464. Next base: position 2,188 of record JAZRWH010000042.1, on the reverse strand, counting down.
GCGACGGCACAGTTGTCAACTCAAGCAACCAAACTTCCGGCTATTACCGCTGGCAAGAAAGTTATTACGCCTATTCAGAATGGGCTGGCCTTCCTTCCTGGGTTCGCACCAACGACGTCTCTGGACGCTCGCTTTACTCCTTATACGAAGGTGTAGATGTGCAGTTTGCACTCCATTCCAACGCAGGCAACGGAAAAACACGTGGCACCCAAATGTACGTTTGGTATCCTACCGACGCTTCTGGAGCTCAACAGTGGGTCAGAGAATCAAATTGGACTCCTAATTTTGCTAATACGTATCTTCCCCCTGGAACTTATGAATTTGCAACCAACGTAAATAATAACTTCCTCGATTACGTTATTAATTATTATGACAGCAGTTGGACACCTTCCAAGTTTCTTATGGGATGCAACTTAGGCGAACTTCGTCCAGCGAAAACAGCTTGGTATAATAATAAAAATAACAATCCTATCATCGTTCCCACCGCACTGCTCGAAGCCGCATATCATGATAATCCCGATGATGCTGCAATTCTTGCCGAACAAACGTACCGTTTTTACGGTGCACGCGGTATCGTAGCCGGCATGATTAAGTATTTCAATGGCGCAGATGCGATGATTCCCCCTCTTCCGCCTACAAAACTTACCGTTGTTGCCGAAGACTGCAAAGCAAAAATCAGTTGGGAACCTGAACATGATAAACTCATCAAGAATTCTGAACCAACAAAATATAATATCTATATTTCTGACGATGGATTGTTATTCGATCTTGAGCCCGTTCTTACAGTTACAGACACATCTGCAGAACTTCCGTTGGCTTATGGTGAAACACTCTTTGTTCGCGTAACAGCAGTTAACGATGCTGGTGAAAGCCTCGATTCTACCGTTGGTGCAGCCCGTATGCCAGTTGCAGGCGCCAAACATATTTTATATATTGATGGCGTTGATCGCGAAGTCAAAACAGCACATGATGCAAACAATGATCGATCCTATGCACGAATCTATGCACCCGCAATTTCTTATAATAATGCTAACTTAGGTATCGACACTGTTGATGACGAAGCGGCTGCCAAACTACTTCAAGACCACAAGTACGATCTCGTCATTTGGGCAGTTGGTGAAACATCCACGCGCACAAATGTCATGCCTGAAGAACAACGCAATATTGTAAAATCATTGCGCAACCAGAACACACCGCTACTTGTCAATGGTTCAGAGCTTGCCTTCGCGCTCGCGAAAGCTTCCTATAATCCCGACACTTCTTTCTTAAATGATAATTTCGGTATCAATTATGTTAAAGATGCTTCTGATTCTTATACAATCAATGTTTCGGGACTTACTAAATCAAATTCACTTGCCTATAGCAACTGCATTGATTACGGCGGCAACGTAAATACAAAACGTATCGATGCCTCCTGCATAGAGTATCCTGATGTCATATCTACGAATACCGCAACACCAATTATCAAATACGAATCTGGTGATATAGCTGCTGCTATGACTTCAGACAATAAAGCAATTTTTGTTGCTTTCCCACTCGAATCAATCAATGACAAAACAGAACGCCTCTGCTTGATTTCCAATCTTATATCAAAACTCCTCGGCACTCCTCTTAATACGGCTTGCACAGCTTCTGTGTATTCAGGATCTAGCGTCTGCGATAGTAACAATAACCCTGGCGATGGAAATGATAATCCGGGCAGTGGAAACGATAATCCGGGCGATGGAAACGATAATCCGGGCAATGGAAACGATAATCCGGGCAGTGGAAACGAAACCCCAGGCGATAGAAATGATAACCCGGACGATGGGAATGATAACCCGGATACAGAAAACACTTCCAACAAATCAAGTGACGACGATTGCAGTGCTGCGCTTCTCTCTCCAACTGCGCCATCTGCTCCGGGATTCGCCCTTTTTGCATTGCTCGCAGGACTTGGTCTCGCCGCTCGTCGAACCAAAAAGCGCCTCTAATTACACTTTCATAACTATTTGAATCTTCCGAAAAAGCCAGTCGAATTAGGACTGGCTTTTTTTATATTTGTTATGAGGGGGAAGTCGGTAGATTATCGTTTCAAATGCATAAAAATGAAGAAGGACCGCATCAATCCGGTGTATGATGATTTTGCATAACTACACATACGGAGGTTTGATGCGATCATTTGCTCATTTTACGTTAAACGAAAGGG
>JAZRWH010000041.1:0-4703 GCA_045599585.1 Myxococcota bacterium | reverse complement strand
TTGCCTTCGGCTTCGCGACGCAGGCGATTTAACAGTAATCTTAAGTCTTTTTCATGCTTAGAAACGACTATATATCGATAAAACAAAGCTACTGTAGAGTTATCAGAGTATTCTATGAAAACTTCGTGGGACAGCAGTGGTTCAAAATTAAAGAATGCGTACGCTCAAACGATGGAGGTCGTTACAGATTATGTGTCGAGGCAGGGATGATGGAGTGGATAAATACTCCTTTTCAACATGCGCGCCCGCTGTTTGCCTTCGCGATGCGTGCAATTTAACAGTAATCTTAAGTCTTTTTCATGTTTAGAAACGACTATATATCGATAAAACAAAGCGACAGTAGAGTTATCCGAGTATTTTATGAAACTGTCGTGGGACAGCAGTAGTTAGAGACAATTATATATCGATATAAACAATGCTACGGTAGAATTATCCGAGTGTTTTACGCAATCCTTATGGGACAGCAGTGAAGTAATCTTAATAATATTCAAATTCTCGCAAATCGTTGATATGTAATGGTTTGCGATGTTTTTGAGCGTCTGTCGCAGCGCTCAGGCTGCAGTTCGGGCCCAAATTTTGGGCCCCGCCCCCGCCTCCACCAACCGTCGGTTTGCAGCCCAGGCCCGGCTGTCGGACAGACGCCTCCGACAGCTTGGACTGAGCGTTTTTTTGATAACATTGATCAAAAAAACTTCGTGGTCAAACCGAATAACGCCACAAAAAATTTCTGCGCCCAGCGAGCACATGACGCAGAAATTCGTTTGAGCATACTGCGCTGCAATTCATAAGACGTTCGTCAACGACATACGACTGCTGCGGGATCAATCAGTTTAGGGGGGACTGCGGCAGTAAAAAGAAACGTGCAAATATGAACGCATCATCGATCTCCTCTGGACAAAAGGTAGGTGAGGAGAACAAGCTTGTTTTCCTCCTTACAGTAGTGCCATCGAAAATCGTTTCGTGACGTTTTGGAGTGCTTTTTTTGAATTTTTTAATCGAAGAGGGCTTTAGTAATGTTTGAACAGTACATTTGTATTGTTGTGTTAATCTGAGCCCAGCTTAGCAAAAAGAAAGTCGGCGTATTGGCCGAGGCCAATAGCCGACGAGCGTCGGGCGTATTCGCATCGCGAATAGCCCGCGCCAAAAACAAGGGCTACCTATTTTATTAAAAATGGGCAAAAGTCTAGGTAGAAGCGGTGATTAACGAGCAAAATCGACGACGACAAATTGTCCTCCAACTTTGCTCGATTGGGCAGATACGCCCATGGTCTTTAGATCAGCCGTCGTAAAGATTTTTCGGTGACCGTAGTTAGGGACGCCATAATCGATCAAAAACTGCATGAGGATGTCGAGGCCGCTTGTGTAGTCGCGCCCTTTCCAGGCAACACATTCGCCAGCATAACCATACGTACATCCCGTACCGGTTCTGTCGTGACCAAATTCTCCCATGCCGAATTTTTTGCCACCTTGATCTGCAAAGCAGTAAGCAAGATCAAACATTTCCGCACTGTAACAAAGCGTGTCCATGGGGGGGAGTGATTTTAAAGTATCGATCAAGGAATTGTAATAATTGTCATTCGCTTCATATAATTTGGCATAAGTTTCTGCGAATAACGACGGGTTGAGTCTCATCAGATTTGTATAATAATAGACCTCTTTTTCGACGAGCGTCAGATTACTGACTTGAGCTGCACAATTGGCTCTATTTTTGATTTCTGTTGACCAAGCGTCGTTAAATCTTTCATCGATCGTTAGTTCCGGCGATTTCATATTTTGGAGGTTATTATCATAGACTGTGATTCTGCACTCGTCTGTATAAGCTGGATTGTTAGCAGAACTCACTGTGACAACGGAGGTGCCTTGCGATATCGCAGTTACAAGTCCATCTTCAGATACGCTAATCATTCCGTTATCTGCTTTGTATATAATTTCTTTGTTTTGTGCATAAGCAGGAATCACGTTGCCTGAAATGTATTTGCTTTGGCCCACGTACAAGCTCAGCGTTTTGGGTTCAACGGTCACGCCAACGATGGGGACATGATCAGGCATGACAGGATCGATGGTACATGACGCGGATTGATTTGTTCCCTCGATTGAAACGACGAGTTTTAATGCGCCCGCAGGTGGATAATAACCGCTGTCATTGATACATAAGATGCCATTTTCATCGATGGTTACAGAGGTTTTCGCCATGTTAGGCCAGGTTGACTGCAGCGGAAAAGTCCAGTTGAGATTATCCAAAGAAGCTTCACTGGGTGTAGTGATGAGCATCTTTTTCATGTCAACGCATTCTCCGTATGGCACAGAGATGAAACTGCCGTCCGGTGGAAAGGTTACAAATTGGGCTAAAGGCAGCGTTTGTTCTGGAATGCCTTCTGGTTTTACAGCGTCATCTTTAACTTCTGTGTTTTCATTTCCTGTAGGATTTTCATTTCCTGTAGGGTTGTCATTTCCAGTAGGGTTGTCATTTGCGCCAGGATTTGTATTATTTTCGTGATCTTCGTTTTTTGAATCATCGTTATTGGAAGTGTTTACATTATCCTTGTGGGATGTATCATCTCCACATGAAGTGTTAAATATTGCAGTCAATGTTAGTAAGACGATCCATAACGATTTTTTCATAATTAACCTGTGCTTTTGTAACGATAATGTCAGTTTATATGAAATACGAATTTGGGTTGTTTGATGTGAGACGCAAAAGTGTAAGTATCAGAGCGAAAGCGTTGGTGTCGATTAATCGTCGTCGGTAGGCGTATCGATGCCGTAGCGTTCGATTTTGCGAATAAGGTTTCGTCGTGAAACACCGAGTGCTTCTGCTGTTCTCGTTCGATTGAATTGATTTTGTTCGAGTGCCTGAAGGATGCGCATACGTTCGATGTCATCCAGCCACTGTGTAAGGGTTGTAAAGGGGATATCAAACGTCTGCGAAGGATTGCCATTGGGCTGCACGAGTGTAACGGGAGCCGTAGGAGATGCGATGCGTTGACTGACAAACAGAGGTGACAGGGCTACACCGTGTCCTTGAAGCATGACGAGTCGATCGAGTTCGCTTTGAAGTTCAAGGACGCTGCCAGGCCAATCGTAGTTTGCAAAACAAGAGCAGAGCTCGTCTGAGAGGGTGCAATGCGTCTCTCGGCTGTTCAAGTAATGCATTGCGATTGCTGGGATATCGTCTTTGTGTTCCGCGAGTGAAGGGAGTTCAAGGGGGATGAAGCTGTAGAAGAGGGCATGATCGACAGTTGACGCGAAAGCAGCAGGTGACAAGCGTGTTGAGGCTAAGATACGCACGTCAATGGAGCGTGCAGCTTGGTCTCCCAAGGGATGATAAGTTTTTTCCTGCAAGAGTTGAATGATGCGTTTTTGGAGTGCAGGTGACAACGCATCAATGTCTTCGAGAAGCAGGGTACCGCCGTGAGCCAATTCTATCATGCCTGCCATATCGCAGATAGCCCCCGGAAACGCGCCACGTTTGTGTCCAAACAGTTCGGAGGCAAACGATTGTTCGTTGTTTGAGATACACGAAATAGGCAAAAAGGCAGCATTTTGTCGCGTGCTATTTTGGTGGATACATTGAGCACAGAGCGTTTTTCCCGTACCAGGTCCACCGCAGAGCAGGATGTTTCTTGAAGATTCTGCTGCTTTTTGAAGCTGAAACCGCATATCGTTTGCAAAACAGCTTGAACCTGCATAATTATCAAACCCAGGCGTTTGTATGTCTGTAGCGTGCGGCTCGAGGTAGTTTTGAATGCGTCGTGCAGCAGCAGCAATGAGTTCGAGTAGCAAATCGGCTTCGCGGTGGGTTAGTCGTCGTGCCTGCATGACACTGTTAGACAGGGCAGCTTGCGATAAGCCCGCGTTTCGGCAGCAGTCGAACAGGTCATCTTCGTCAAAAACAAAGCCTGACGCAAACACAGCTGCCGTACACTGGCCGTCTTGAATGATCGGCGCGGCCATGCCGCGCAATTTGGCTCGGCATTGCAACATGAGCGGTGTGCATGTGTTTTTAATATCATTAAACCACTCAGCATAACTGGCTCGGCATCTTGGTACGAACGCCTCACACAGCGCATTCGTTAAACTTTGTTTCTCACCGGCATAAACGGCTATGCCGTTTGGCGTTAAAATGCCTACCCAAACACCGAGCTGTCGACGAAGGATCTCGGCCAATTCGGAGAGTTCAGGCAAATGTGCGATTTCATTCCAGTTTGTCATGAGAACACCACGTTATCCATATCAAAGTGCTCAAAGCGAGCGGCTTTCTTTACATCATCCTTTTAGATTTGGCGCATTTCGGGACTTTGTGGAGCACGTTGCTTTGTTTGAACCTTTTTATTTGCAATGCGGGATGGCAGAAATTAGAAAGCAGCGTTCGAAGCGAGCAGTCCGCTGTGCAAAGAATATTTTTACGCAGCGATGTTGAAACCAAGATTTTAATCCGCGCAAAGATGCCGCAAACAGCGTAAAGGCGGAGCCATAAAGTCGCGGTGCCGCAGGCAGAGAGGGTAGCGGCGTATGCTGTTTGCAGAGTTGCTGCTTGCAGCGTCTCAGCAAAACAGCATAGCCGCTCAGGGGGAGACGGAAAATTGTCAATCCAAATGCATATTTGAGTAAACCATTTCCGGTGTCTTCCAACCAAGTACTTTTCGAGGTCTCTGATTAATTTCATTACAGACACGTTTGATATAGCTGTCAGAGACCTTAGT
>JAZRWH010000040.1:0-10415 GCA_045599585.1 Myxococcota bacterium | reverse complement strand
TCTCTGACAGCTATATCAAACGTGTCTGTAATGAAATTAATCAGAGACCTCGAAAAGTACTTGGTTGGAAGACACCGGAAATGGTTTACTCAAATATGCATTTGGATTGACAATTTTCCGTCTCCCCCTGAGCGTCTATTTCCTTTGGAAAGGCAGCTTCTTCATCGTTTGCATTGCCACTACGCTTCAGGCCATGCCTTTCGCTTGTGGCTTGCAGCCTCGAATCTGCTATCTTTCCATCGGAAATACGCCGCTACCCCCTCTGGCCTTCGATGGATTGTCTATAAATATAATTTGTATTTATAGCTTCTAAAAAATGTATATAGCTAAACAAGAGTAATACAGGGAGATTCGTATGATTATAGGAATTTTATCTGATACACATGGAAGTGTTCCCAACAAACTATTAGATGCCTTTAAAGATGTTGATTGTATATTACATGCAGGCGATATTGGCGATAAAATGGTGTTGGCTACGCTCGAAGCCGTTGCACCAACGGTGCCCGTTCGAGGAAATATAGATGAATTTAGTATCGCTGATGCAATTGTACATATTACACGCGGTGCTAAACGTATAACGATTGTTCATAATGCAGGTGATATTATTCATCCGGCACGAGATTTGTATACACGTGTATTAACTGAACCGTGTGATATATTAATTTCAGGGCATTATCATGGTTGGTGGGTTAATCATATAAAAATGCCGAATGGACAGCCTGTGTTGTGGCTTTCGCCAGGTGCTGCGGGTAATTCTGGACATCATCAGTTTCGTACAGCGATGCGTTTGACGATTCGTGACGAAGCAGAACAAACAGGTACGCTCGATGATTATAAGTTGGAGCGCATTGAACTCGGTCCGAGAGAAATGTGTTGGTAGACTTATTTTATATGTGAAACATATCTTATATATAAAAAAGCGCCCCGTATTGCGCTGCTGTAGGCAGCGCGAAGGGGCGCAGCTCAGGCGTATTTGCTCACGTCGAACGACGTTCGACGTGGCAAATAGCCTGAGCAAAAATATTAAGAACGCTTAAGGTGAAGCTTGCGTAAAACTTTGTTGGTAAAGGCTTTGAACGTTTCGGGCATAAGGAAGCGCGTTAAAATGCCTACCAAAAGCAGACCGGAAAATCCGCCAAAAGCAAGTTCCCAGAGGGCAGCCATTGTAGTCGTCGAAAAGATCTGTGTTGCGTGACCCAGCTGGAGACCTCCGAATGTACCGCCAGCAGTTACGGCAAACATGGCAGTACCTAATGCTATGTATTTAAGTAAATACGTCGGTTTAAAGTAATTGTTCTTATAATGATAGAATATTACAATAGATAAAGCTTGAATGCACATGCCGATGACGGATGCGATGGCCAGACCGTTGAGTCCGTAAAAATGGCTCAAAGCCCAGTAAATTGGGATGGAAATGGCCGTGACGACGGACGTGATGATCATGGGTCGGAGAGTATTTTGAGCTGCATAAAATGCGCGGACGCTGACCATTTGGATTGTCCAAAACACGATTGATATGGATAAGATTCGTAGAATCATTGCTGTTGTTGCAGTGTCTTCAGGAGTGAATTCACCGCGTTGGTAGATGAGTGCAACCATCGGTTCGGCGAGGATTACGAAAAAGCCGATCATCACGCAGGAGAGCAAAATGACGTTTTTCAAAGTGCGATGCAGGGTATCCGCACATTTGTCAAATTCGCCCTTTGCCGAAAGCTGAGAGAGGTAGGGGAGTGCAGCTTGCCCCGCAGCCTGACCTACGATTGCAATTGGTACGAGCACGAGACGGCGTGCGTAGTTTAGCCAGCTGATTGAGCCAGTTTCCATGGTAGACCCGATGATACGTCCGATCCATTCATCCACCGTTGTAAGGCTGACGCCGAGCATGAGCGGTAGGGTAAGAAAGATATATTTTTTGAAATCAGCGTCCGTAAAGCTGATGAGAGGCTTATAAGAAACGCTTTTGCGCAGTGCGATAAGGGGGATCAGGAAGGGGCCAAGAAATGCGCCAACGAGTGCACCGATAGAAAAACCTTTCATTCCAATGATAGGATACAATACAGCGCCGGCGATAATAATGAACAGATTATAAACGAGTGGGGCAATGGCGGAGGGTATAAACTGACCACGCGCCATGAGGCACGCCATCATCAGTCCGCCGATATAGTGAAAGATTTGACCCGGTAAAACGATACGCGTCATTTCGACGGTGTCGGCGATCTGTTGGGCGTTAAACCCAGGGAAGAGCAAGTGCGCAAGCGGGGTTGCAAAGATAAAACAGATAAGGATGGCGATCGTGAGAATGGTGCCCATGGTCGTAGCGATCAATGAGAAGAGGCGATTTGCCTTTTCGGTCTCATTTTTGGCCATGTAGGCAGCAAAGAGCGGAATAAACGTAATGGACATCGTTCCTCCAGCGAGGAAGTAGTTCATTAGGTCTGGGAGCATGAAAGCGGCGTTGTAAGCATCTGTTGCTGCGCCAGCACCAGCTTGCGCAGCTATGACAGCTTCGCGAACAAAGCCCAAGAGTCTTGAGCATAAAATGCCAAAAGATAAGATGATTGCAGCCAAGCCTACGCGTTTTACGCGAGTCTGCACGTCTTTTTGATTGTTTGTTGAGGCAGCCTGAGACGGGTGGGTTGAGTCTTGGGCCGGCTGGTCTGCTTTGTTTGGTGTAGTTTGTTCGTTCAGATTGTCAGCTTGCGACGGGTCAGAGGCATGCCCGAGTGTCGTTTGATCTTCGGTGTTTTCAAGTTTTTCTGCAGATTCTTCTGACATGATTTACTCTTACAATAATTAGACGCGAAATAAATTATATAATTTGATAAATATAATAAATTTCTGTCGGAGATATGCCGCAGCTCCCCTAGGGTTACGTGATGTTACGTAGGGAACTTCAAGAAAAAAGCCGTTTGAAATCAAACGGCTTATTTCGGGAGTGATTATAATAGTATTTTAGTTTTCGTCATTTTCGCGAGCTTTTTGACGTTTTCGCGCGAGCAGATGCAAAATAAGAATGATGAGCAGTGCAGCGGCGCCTCCCCATAAGAAGGCTTGTGGCAAAAGAGAGAGCGAGCCCGTTGGTGCAGTTGTAGAGACAGGTTTAGCGAAAACCTGAACATTTTGTGGAGCAGAGTTTATGATTGTCTGTCCGATTTTTTGAGCAGCTTCGTCATTTTGAGGCAAATAAATGAAGAGTTGCGCAAGTTTTGAACCGATCGGAATGAGCAATGAAGTTTGAGTGATAGGGGGCTTTGAAATTTTAGTGACATTGGCGACAGCGGCATCTGTTCTAAGGACTTCCATCACGCCCAAAGGGGTTTCACCCGGAAGGATGCGAACATTTGTGACCTTAATGTTTGGCATGTCAGACAATGCAGCAACAGAATCCTGCAAGTGAGCTTCGAGGGCGCCCGGGGCAGTTAAAGCATAACCGGCAGTTTGGCGATAAAAGATGACGCCAGCCGGTTCGTCGTTAAGCATGATCTGAGTGCAAGCATCGCCCGCTTTTGCAGCGAGATCAGGGTCACAATCAGCGGTCAAAACAGAGTCTGGCAGCGAGAATTTTAGATCGTCGTTATGAATAAAAACGGTTTGTGCGCAAGCCGATGAGCAGACGAAAAGTGTGAATGCCAGAGTAAGGAGGCATAAGAAGCGAGAGATCATTGCTGAGGCGTTTCTAGGGGCTGAGCTGCGAGGTATTTGTTATTTACGATATAGAGGTCGCGCAGGATATCATTAAAGCTTCGGTATCGTCCATTAGGATCGAAAGAGGTACACCAGTCAATAATGTGTACAAATTCGGGATCAATGTGTGGCGCGAGTGTTGTAAGGCTTGGAGCTGTTGTACGGGCGATGATTTCTTTGTACAACTGACCAGGTGATTGAGCCATGTACAGCGTGGTTCCGAGCAACATTGTGTTAAGCAGCATACCGAAAGCGAAGATGTCCGTTTGGGGATTTGCGTTTGCCATATTAAAGTTTGTCTCTGGGGCAATGAATGGCAGTTGATCTGCAGCAAAACACTGAGGTCTGTCGGCATAATGACGTTGGCAGGCATCGTACAAAACGGGATATGAAACACCGTTACGCACCTCAAAAAAGAGGTTACCTGGTTTTAGGTTGCCGTGTAGCGAACCAGCTTCGTGCATACGCGCTAGCGTTTGAGCCATGTAGATAGCGATCTGAAGGGTAGATTTTACGTCGAGCGGACCATTGGTCGTTAGGTATTGCACCAGTGACTGTCGATGGAAATCTTCAGCTACGAAAGCGGGAATATTCAGATGGAGTTCAACAATGGGTTGTAGGAGTGGGATTCCCATTGTTTGGTACAAATACGCGCTATTTTGGGCTGCTTGAGCAAACGTTGATTTGCGGGCTTCCGTGGCATTGGTAAGCATTTTTAAGACGTAGGTTTTAGAATCGTCTTCGAGGCTCTGAATGCGTAGGAGCCATTGATCGTTCGTACAATGAATGGGCGAAACGAGCTTAAATCTTTGGTTAAGGCCTTCGGGAAGATCAAGCGGGAGCGTTAATTGAGCGGAATTGGTATGACGACGAGGCTGAGGGGCTTCAATGTGAGAGCCATCCATGCCTTGTGTGTATTTGGAGGCGTCGACAGGCCCAGGGGTAACGCCGCCGATGGGCGTGTTCGTTGGATTCCACTTGGTGTTTGCAGCCGTTTCGTTTGTATTGCCCTGTACGAGGCTAATCGAGTTTGAAGGTACTGGCTGTATGCGGTTGAAGGAAGCAGGATTGGGCTTTTGTATGCCGCCGGTAGGCGTAACAGTTGGGAGATTTGAAGTGCTTCGAATACCATTGGCCGAAACGCAAATGGGTGTGAAATGTCCCGATACGTATGATTTTGGGGCTTCAACCGTCAGATTTGCACTTAATTTGAAGTTTGAGCCGATTTCTTTGACGTATTTTAAGAGTTCTGCTGTTGTCGCGAAACGATCGTCGGGTAGGATGTTGAGCCCTCGAATCAATAGCGGAACAAAAGCATCTGGAATTTCGTCAGGAAAGTCGATTTCTTCGCCGGCTTCGTAAAAACGGAGGAATTCATCAAGCGAGTCGAGTTCACAGACTGCGCGATGAGTAAATGCGTAGTAAATGGTAGCGCAGAGGGCAAAGATATCTGATTTTTCAGTCGCAGCATTTGCATCTTTAAGCTGCTCAGGCGATAGGTAGGGAAGATCCCAATCAACATCCATGTTTTCGGTATCTTTGTAAGATCCAAAGTTGATTACAACAGGTGCTAAACGATTGCCGAGCTGGTTTAGAAAGATGTTTGTTGGATTGATGCGTTTGTGGAGCACGCCAACTGCGTGAGCACTGATGACAGCGTCAATGACTGAAATAAAAATTTCAATAATTTCTTTGGTGTTGAGCGATTCACGAACGTGTGAAATGTGCTGAAATAGGGTCAGACCGCAAAGCCATTCCATGACACAAAAAGTCACGCCCTGTTTTGCCTCGATGTTGGTCACATGAATGATGTTCGGATGATTCAATCGAGCCTGACTGCGCGCTGCTGCTAAAAAAGCCTCTTTTCGTTTGGCATCGGAGGCTTCAGCGCCCTCACCGTCAGTTAATAGAATTTTGATAGCACACTGGACGTTAAGACGCGTATCATAAGCGCGAAATACAGCAATATCGTTATTGGAAGAAATCAGTTCTTCCAACGTATAGCGGCTTAATAATTGTTCACCAACTTCGGGAATCTGACGCATCTTTATCGACTCAATCATTGCGTCGCGGCCACACACCAATTGTGACCGAGAAATTTGCGCTCATCATGAGCAGTTTACCTTGTAGCATACAAGAGGTGTATGTGTGAAATATTAATTTTGCAGGGGGGTAAGCGAACGAAGGGCATCGTTACGCGTAAGCATTTTGTTGTTTATTTGGAAAATAGGCTACGCAAGGCTATGCGTCCGGTATTTGGGAATGCGATTTCATTCATTTTTTCGAGCTGAAGTTCAGGAAGTCCAAGGGTAAAACAGGCTTCTTTGGGGAGTTGTGCTAGATCAATTTCATTGAGCTCACAGACGTCGCGTTCTTCAATATCTTCGCCGTTTTCGTCTTCATCGAGCCATCGAAGCGGCAGGCCATGTGTACGGCAAATATATGGGCGATACGGGTAAATTCGGCAAGCGCCTTCGTCGTCTAAAAAAGCGCAGGCACCCGGTTGATGCGGCATTTCACGTAGGACTTCGTTGCAGTTGTCTTGAATGACGCGGGCCTCAGCTGGCGTGACTGAAAGATCGTCTAAGCAACATGAGCAACAGCCTTTTTGGCAGCGCAAACAGTTTCCGTTCGTTGTGAGTGCACGCAAAACGCCATCTGATGCGGCATCAATGCGAGCATAGAATGCCATCATGGTTTGGCTAATCATTTCGGGAGTAAGACCTGCTTTTTTTTTGTAATCGTCAGAAATCATATGCGCTAAAAATATCAATAAATTGAATGTTATTCTAAAAAACGCGGTCAATCGTTTAAGGTAAGACGGCATTGAGTCGCGTATTGCGAACGAGGGGGTAGCGTCGTATCTCCGAAGGAGATAGACGCTCAGGGGGAGACGTCCCCCACAAAATAAAAATAACTATTTTCTAGGTTTAAAATAAGCGAGCAATTCGACGTGTCGTGTTTGGGGCATCATATCGTAGGCGGCAATGCGTTCGATGATATAATAAGGATCGAGCTGAGAGGCATTTCGTGCAAACGACTCGGGATTGCAGCTCATGTAGATGAGATCGACGCCTGTCATGGTGCACAGCTGTTGGATGACACTTGCACTGAGGCCTTTGCGTGGCGGGTCAACGAGGATCGTGTCAGGGCGCGTCCAGTTTTGAGGCCATGTTTTTTCGAGATCGAGAACCTCGTAAGTCGATTGCCAAGGGTCATTTGTCGCCAAGCGTTGAGCTGTTTGGATGGCACTTGGGCTAAATTCAGCGCCGAACAGTTTATGCGTTGGGGCGACAGTGCGTCCAAAATTGCCAGCGCCGCAGTAAAGATCCCAAACGACATGAGCATCGCGTTGGAGCCAATCGCGGCCATCTGCGTAGATTTTTGCTGCAACGTCGCTGTTGAGTTGCGTAAAACCTGAGGCACTCAGCTCTGTGACGAGGGAACCGTAATGTTCTTTGAGGACTTTTTCGCCCCAGACTTGGTTGGATGGATTGGTGCGAATCGCATTGTTTGCGGAATCGTTCATCGAAAAGCTGACGCCGCGCAGATTCGCGAAGGCCGGTTGAAGCGCATTTGCAAATCGCCTCACCCAAGTCGGTTCACGGCCTGCGTCGCTCGTCGTCACAAAATCGATCAAGACATCGCCAGTATCGTTTGCAAAAAAAGAAACGTAACGCAGAGTGCCGCGCATGTTGCGGCCTAACTCAAAGATAGGGATATGTTGCTCGTTTAAAACGTCAACACAAGCCGCGATTGCTTGCGTAAGTGGCGAACGTAGGATTGGGCAACGCCGGGTCACGAGAATGCGATGAGACCGAGGTTCGTAGCTTCCTAGAATTGCGCGGCCGCGAACGACGCCTGCCACAAGATCGGTGCGGTTGCGATACCCGAGGGGGTTCGGCGCCTGAACGTATTCGATATCTTTGATATAATGGAGTCCGTTTTTTTTGAGAACGTCCAGGACAAGCTGTTTTTTGAATGAAGCCTGAGCCTGATCGCGCATGTGCATCAGCGGACAGCCACCGCACATGCCGCGCGTCGGCCAACTTTCTTTGCACGGTGCTTCACAACGGTCGCGGCTAGTGTTTTCAATACCGCAACAGCTTGCCCATACGCGCTTTTCGTGTGGACTCACGTGGTCTACGCGGTAGCGGACTTTTTCGCCGGGCAGTGTACCTGGAATCGAGACGCAACAGCCCCTGACATCGGTCAATGCGCCGTCGCCCTCTGGCGTCAATCGCTCTACTGTTCCTTGATAGATTGGCATAGTTTCCTTTAATAAATATAAGAATGTTTAGTGACGCTGTTATGCGAATTGTATGATGTGAATTTGTATTATAAAATAAAATGTTAAATATTATAAATTGAGTTTACGTTTTCGTGAACGAACAACGCGTCTCAGGATGCGTGCTACGATCTGTCGACTAAATCGAAAAGCAGCGAATCATCCTGAGCTCGTCGAAAATTACGAAAAAGTACAAAACTGATGAAATCTGATATTCTTATTATTCTTCTGACTCGTCGCTAGAAAGGCCCAACGCATGTATTAGAAGTCGGCTGTAACTTTCGTAGTTAGAAGCACTGTCGTAGTCGAATTTGCTGGCATAGTTGGTTGGAATGAAAAGCATTTTGTTGGTTTTCCACCAATTATTCAGAGCGCCTACATTGTGCCATTCGTTTTTATGTAAATTGTAGCTTGCGAGTGGAAGATTCGTGTGGAAAAGTTTGGAAAGGTGCGCATGAAGATTGAGTGCTACGGCAGTTTGGGTTTGGATGAGGCTGACGTATCCCGTAATTAAGGCGTTCATATTGGCTGGTTCATTAAGATTTTTGCTACTCAAATTAATCGCGTGGCGCACAAGGGCTGCTTTAAGCAGTTCTTCTTTTGACTTGCCATTTGCCTGATCGACGACGTTTTTCCAGTAGGAGAAGCGTTGTTCGCGTGAGAAGGCTTCATTTGGCATATCCGCGACTGCGATATAGGCGATGACACCTTCCAATACGGGATTGATCATATTTGGCTTTTTAAGTTTTTTGCCTTTTTGGGCGTTTATTTCTGCGAAACGATTTTTTAGTTCAAGACGATTTTCGAGGAGCTGCAGAAGGGTCGGTAGATGTGCAGGATCATCGATGCGAATAAGGATATCTGTCCTTGTTTTTAGGAATTTTTCAGCGATGTCGTCTTCGAGCTGTGTTAGCCAGTTGGAAAAATTCGCTTTCCACTCAGGTGTAACGTCTACGCGTGCACGAAGGATGTGCCTCATGTCATTAATGTCTTTGCTTGCGTTAAGCTGCTGGAGCCATACTTGCGGATCATGGACAACATTGCATGCAGCGACTCGGTTAATGCTTCGTAAATACAAAGGACGTATGGATGCATCGACTTGGTCAGTTGTTTTGTATTGAGAGAGAGCAAGATTGGTATCTTGGGCGCACAGCATAGAGGCATATTGAAGTGCTTTTAGGCGTGTATCCTGATCTTTTGTGACTGCATCTTGTAAGACTTGGGATGAAATGTTGCTCAGCCATTCTTGGTCTTGTTGGCGCACTGGTCCGGTGCATCCTAACAGCTTATCTCGGAGGGAGCAGCCGATTTTGACTTTCATGCCGACAGCAGGTGTAATTTTGCGTTCTTCAAAGGAAAATTGAGGTATTGTTAAAACGCGCGAAGCTTGTTTGATGATGTCATCATTTTCTCGAATTTTTATGGCGTGATTTAAGATCAAGGCACGAGCATCCGTAGGGATGATGATTTCTTCAATGGTAACATTCTGCTGGGTTAAGAGCGCGCGGATCAGGGCCCATTGGCGAGCAGCGTCGAGGTTCAGTTTGCTGAGGTCGAAGTCTTGAGATGCCCCAACGGCATCGTTATTTTTACTCAAAGATTTAGCCGTTCGAGTTTGTTTACGCATCGATTTGAGTTCACCGTTTGCGAAGCCAATCTCGGGATCGGCGGGGATTTGTGCTCCGAGAGCGTCGAAAGCAAACCATCCGAATTCGATTGTGCGATAACGCGTATCGCCAGACTTGTCAGGGGAATCATTATTTATGTAACGGTAAATTGGAATATTGGTGTTTGGAAAGGCTTGGTTAAACTGTTTGACTGTGTCATTGAGCAGCAGCGCCATGGAAGCCGAGAGGTCGTAACTTCCTTTGGGGGAGGCTGGTTTTAGGATGAGGCCTTTGAGCTGTTTCAGATCGTAAGGACGCTCGATTCTAAAAGTATTATCTTCGATTTCTTTTCCTTTCTTATTCTTTTTAACTTCGCCATAGTGCGCTCGCATAAGCGCGCCAGCACCTAGCGGCTGTGTAGACGGGATAATTAGCGTTTGTTTGTCTAGCACAGATTTCCAGGCAGGATCGTCGATTGCGTTGGGATCGATGTCATTTGCCCAAGCGTTTTGTCCGGCTAGAAACAAGGTGAAGAAAACTGAACTTAAAATTTTGAACGAGGCTTTTTTCATGGTTCACCAGATCTCAGTAAAAAGTTTGCGATGGGTCGATATACTTCGCCATTTTCTGTATAGCACACAACGATAAGATTGTTTTATAATATTTCAATTTAATATTTAGTTGTTTGGGGGGGAAGGGAAAATTGTCAATCCAAATGCATATTTGAGTAAACCATTTCCGGTGTCTTCCAACCAAGTACTTTTCGAGGTCTCTGATTAATTTCATTACAGACACGTTTGATATAGCTGTCAGAGACCTTAGTAAAGTCAGTTCCT
>JAZRWH010000039.1:0-2512 GCA_045599585.1 Myxococcota bacterium | reverse complement strand
CGGAAGTCCGAGTCTTCCCAGGCCCATACGGGGAATTAGCTCAGTTGGGAGAGCGCCTGCTTTGCACGCAGGAGGTCACCGGTTCGAACCCGATATTCTCCATTTAGCTCCAATCTTATGATTGGAGCTTTTTTTGTTTTTACATGCTGTTTTGATGAAGATCCTTGAGGGCGTAGCCTTAAGGAAATTCAGTACTCATCGGATAAAAAAGTGGCTCGAAAACGGGCTCGAAAAATCCTCAAAAATACGCTGACAAATATCTAAAGCGATGAGATCGTTGAAGTACAGCCTTGATGCTGACCTGCTGCGACTTCCGAGAATACAACCCTAGACAACATTCAACCGCAAACATGCTCGAGCGATTAAATTGGAAATTTCGAAGACGCTCTAAAACGATTGGAGTTTCCCTGAGCACTATAGCTTGTTTGAGGCTGTTTAAGTATGCTACGATCTATTGAGAGTCATGGGAAATTCCACTTCTGATAGAGTTTGTATACTAAATCGTGAACATTATCGGTGGATAGGTTAACCGTGTTGTTTCATTGGTATTTTTATAGATACAATATGTATTGAAGGTGAGTGTATGAAAAATATTAAAATGATTGGAAGCTTATGTTTGTTGATGCTATTTGCATCCGGTTGCAAAAAACAAGATATAGATCCTTCGGCTCAGAGGGCTAACGATGGATCTTCGGTTGTTACAGAATCTCCCGCGTCAGTAGATAGTGCGTCTAAGCCATCGATAGATGATAAGAATTATGCGCCAGTAGCAAACGTTGACTCATCATCAAATGATACGCAGCAGAATCCAGAACCAGATCAAGGTTCATCAAATGCTCCTCAGGAGATTGATCAAGAGCAAACGAACGAAGAATTATCGCAGCGATTATTTATTGTAGAGTCGGTAGATGAAGCGAAAGCATTGATTAGTTCAGGTGCGGATATCCATGTTAAAGATAAAGATGGAGAAACGCCTTTGTTTTCAATTGAAATTGACAATGAAGATATGGATCTTGCGCTCGCAAAGTTTTTTATTGAGGCAGGCGTTGATATCCGTGCTAAAAATAACGAGGGCAAGACTGCTCTATCCAGTTTGGCTCGCCTTAACAGAGTAGATCTCATTAAAGAATTGATTCGTCGTGGGGCAGATGCAACGGTTATAGCAAACGACGGAACGACAGTGTTGTTTGATGCTACGGATGAGCTTTCAGATTGTAATCCCAAAATTATACAATTACTAATTGATGCTGGTACAGACGTAAATGCAAAGAACAACAAAGGTAAAACATATATAGAGGTTGCTGAATCGGATTGTTTGGCGGAGCTGACTGCTGCGGGAATTGTTAAGTCTGGCAGCAAAATGAGTAAAACTGAAATAGAGTCCATCCTTGAAGATATGGATGTGAAATTATCTGAGGTCAACAAACCAGACGAGGATGGAATGACGCCCATTTTCTTCCCATCTAACGCGCGTGAAGTTGAGGCGTTGATAGCTGCTGGCGCTAACGTCAACCATATCGCAAAGGACAAAGATTCACCCCTGATTTTTAATGTTAGCATCAACAAGGATCCTTCCATAATAAAAGCTTTGATTAATGCGGGTGCTGATGTCAATCATGTTGATGCCATGGGGTGTACGGCTTTGTTTTGGGTAAATCAAGCGAGTGTTGCGCAGATGTTGATCGATGCAGGAATCGATTTATATCATTTGGATGATAGCGGATATAATGCTCTCGAAATCTTGAAGCTTCATGTCAAATCGTCTTCGAAAGATGCCGAAAAACTTAGTGCTGTGATTGCTGTGATTGAAGCGGCAATGAAATAAAAAATGCGCTCGTCGCAGTTCCAGATCCAATAAATCATTCCAGCCTGTTGCTCTGCCTCAAAGGGTGCGGCAACATGAGCAAAGATAAGAAATTGAAGATTGTATAATCGGCTCGATATTTAGACATCGGGCCTTTTATTTTTTAGGCATGGCCGGGCTATTGGTATCCCAATACGCCCGGCGTGCGCTCGCTATTGGCGTAGCCAATACGCTCGCGCTTCTTTTGCGGATGCGTGACTCGCTTCGTAGAAAACAATGTTGCGAAGATGAAAGGATGTTCGAACAAAGTGTTGCTTGAAAAACCGCATGCATGCTTGGAAAATTGAGAAAAATGAAAAAAGTTCAAAAAAATACTTGCGCATGTAACTCAATACGCGTATAAGCCTGCCTTGTTCGCTGGAACTCAGAAATGAAGTTCAGCGACGACTGATGAAAACCGAAAATGAGAAAGAAACGTAAAAGCAACATATATAATGTTGCAGCAGAAGTGCGAGCCAAATATGTAACGACGTAGGAATCTACGACGCGTCAATGAAAAAAATAAAAGCTCTAACGAATCCATGAAACCGCGTAGCACGCTACGCGTCATTGCATGGAAAGGGTAGAGCTAAAAATACAAGATCAAACTGGAGAGTTTGATCCTGGCTCAGAACGAACGCTGGCGGCAGGCCTAACACATGCAAGTCG
>JAZRWH010000038.1:0-13013 GCA_045599585.1 Myxococcota bacterium | reverse complement strand
GCTCGACTTGCATGTGTTAGGCCTGCCGCCAGCGTTCGTTCTGAGCCAGGATCAAACTCTCCAGTTTGATCTTGTATTTTTAGCTCTACCCTTTCTATGCAATGACGCGTAGCGTGCTACGCGGTTTCATGGATTAGATAGAGCTTATAATAATTGAATTGAATATCCTTGATGCGACGTAGCATTCTACGTCGCTACCCCTAACGGGATAGGATATATTATTGGCTCGCACTTCTGCTGCAACATTATATATGTTGCTTTTACGTTTCTTTCTCATTTTCGGTTTTCATCAGTCGTCGCTGAACTTCATTTCTGAGTTCCAGCGAACGAGGCAGGCTTATACGCGTCTTACTCAACCTGGTCAAGAAATATTTTTAGATTTTTTCATTCTTTCTTTTTTTTCTTTTTATCCAACTCACGCAAACCAGCACGACATACTCAAATCCAAGATTTTTCTAAACATCTTTCCTTTAAACGCATCTCGCCAAATCGCCTGATGGATCAGCAAATAGACACACAAAAAAAACGTTTTCCTTAAATTTTTTCTACATCTTAGTTTGAGCAAGCCACTTCGATACGCCAACAAAACAACTTTTTAGCATTACCCAAATTCAACCCAACATGCGAAATAAACAAAAAAAGGCGGCACAGAAAACTGCGCCGCCTTTTAGATAGATCGACTTGATAAATTATCTAGGATATTTTTCAGCCATCATCATAAAGATGCGGAGAACGCCAACGCGCGAATCTTTCGTCGTCGAGCTGAACACGCCATCAGCGACATACATACCGCCCGTGTACTTCTCTGTACCAGCAGAAACGTAAGCACTTGCTGTACCCTTGTTGCGATAACCAAAGCCGTTGTAAGCTTCGCAATAAGCACACATTGCAGCGTAGTCTTTCGAACCATAGCTTAAGCCCATCTGATCAGCCAAACCACGTTTCAAGTTCAACGCATGTACTGCTGCTTCTACAAACTGATGCGTTCCAAAGTAAATGCCTTTCGGAACATGAACAGTCGCCGTACCAAGCGGATCACCGTTGTGGAGATAGCAACCGTCTCTAAAGGACATTTCACGATACCAAATACCCGCAACAACTTCGCGAGGAATGTTCGCTTTCTGTGCAATTTCATCGATCTTGCTGAACTTAGCCTCGATCTGCTTTGCAGCTGCAGCTTCTTCGTTGTCGTAGCTCTTCTTCGACGTGTCTTTCTTAACGCTCTCAAGACCATTCGAGAGATAATTCTGGTAATCTTCATAAGCGGTCATGATATTGCCGCTCGCTTTCGGTTTCGTTTCCGAAACATAATCACCACAAATCCATCCCGTCTTCTGGTTGTAGTTGATCATGTGCCAGCCGTTCTGAGTTTTCAAAACAGAAACAGCCGTACCCTTGCTAAGCGCACCAATCTTCGTGCTAGAAGCATTCGACGATTCACGAACGTTCAACGAGCTGGCCGTAACGTACATCGTCTTGCCGCTACCCGTCGATTCAGGAGCTTTCGGAGCTTCAGGCTTCTTTTCTTCCTGTTTCGCAGGTGCCGCACTTGTCACTTCTGCATATTTCGCGCTGATCCAGCCTACCGTACCTTTGTACGAAATCTTATACCAACCATTGTCTTCGCCGCTGTACGAAACAACCGTACCCTTCGAAAGAACACCCATGATCTGGCCCGACGTGCTGTTCTTCGAACGAACATTCAACGCAGATGCCGTGATCTTCAAAGAACCGCTTTCATTCGATTTCTGGTCGTTGCTGTTGTTGTTTCCTGCACCAGACGTACCATCACTGTACGTCGCATATTTCGATGAAATATAGCCAACTTTACCGCTGTAGTTAATCTGATACCAGCCATCAACTTTGCCAGTAACTCTGACTTCTACACCGTCATAAAGTTTGCCAATGATCGAGTTACCCGTGCCAGCACCCGAACGGACGTTCAAATAAGACCCTGAAACACCCGTAACCGTCGCCATACCAATAACCGGTGCCGTCGACTTCGGCACTTCTTCTTTCGGAGTTTCACTCGATCCACCCGAACCTTTGCCATCGACAATATTAAATGCACTCGTAAAGTCACTCGCACTGGACAAACCAGAAACACAGCCGTATTTCCAACCTTTGGCTTCGATAACCGTGCCGTTGTAGCCCATAACAGCAACGTGACCTTTACGACGAAGAAGTGCACCCGGCTTGACTGCAGAAGCATTCTTCTTCGGATCAATTTCGGTCGCCAATTTACGACCACCTTCTAACTGGCCGTATGATCCATCGCCAATATTGTATCCAGCTGCATTGAACGACACCTTCGTCAAACCAGAACAGTCGATTAAAACGTACGGCGAGCTTTCTGCATCCATGAACTTCTTGTAGTTCATGCCGTTGTTCGTCGTGGCATTGCCAAGCAAGTGATCATAATGACCGTTTTTATCGATTTTGCCAGGATTCTGATAGTTCGGGACAAGCGTATTCTGAACGTAGCTCTTCTTGCTCTTGTTCATCGGCTCGTTTTTTCCACCGTACGTGTAAGGCTGGCCTTCATTAACAAACTGCATCGCGCGATTGATGATTGTATCAACTTTCGACATCGTTTTTTCTCCTTATGTTGATGTTTAACACTATCACAAAACACCCAAACATCCTGTCTTCTATTATGGATAAATTCGATCGATTGCAAATATATTTCGCACGTTTTTGTTTTTTTTTCTACAACCTACACACAACCACATCTGTACGATCAACTTGCTACAACGCAAGCGCTTCGCGAAATGCCTCAACATCAATCGAATCAATCAGCGTTAAAAGATTCGCAAACTCTTCGTGATAGCCAAAACGCTCTTCAAGCATTTCCGCTTTGGCTGCCTCTTTCGTCCAATTCTGAAAAACTACACGATACATCGCCGTTACGGTACCCGTCCGGTCTGAACCGTGCAAACAATGAACGAGAACAGGCCCCTTCGAATCTCGAATCACACGAAGCGCTTTAAGAACATCTTCTTGCGTCACGCTCGAAGGAATCATCGGAACATGGGCATACGTCAAGTTGACCTGCGATGCCTCACTCAATGCAGAATCCATATTCAACAACTGAAGCGACAAGACTGTTTCAATTCCCAGAGCTTCGGCCGATACCAATCCATCTACGCCAGGCTGTGCCGAACGATACAAATGCTCGCTCACACGATATAAATTCGTCAGACCAGGCATCTCCAACGAGACAACCGTATCAGAATCGTCTGGCTGAACACCATTGTCTGTCCCTGATTCACCAGTTGAACCATTTTCGTTGCCAAGCTCAGAGTCCCCCGTTCCAATTACTGGTTCACTGCCGGACACACCATTTTCATCAGGCTCTTCGATTGGCAAATCATTCGATCCAGGATCGTCAACGAAATCGTCATCAGGAACATCTACACCACTTGATCCTGTCCCATTAGAATTCTGATCAGACTGCGTTGGATCATCGACACCCGAATTTGTAGGCGGATTCTGTTCATCTCCAGAAGGCTCCTGGGGATCGACAGAATCTATAAAAGTCCAGTCATTGTTATTATCATTACAGCCCAACAATGCGGCTAATCCTATAAATAACAATATAAAAACCGTCTTTCGCATCACAAACCTCATCCGCATTCACGTCTATTCAAATCTAAACGCACATAGATCATAGAATTAATATTTTATGGTTGCAACTCTAGTTTTTGTAAGATTTTGCACACTGTAAAACATCTAAAGTGCACAAGATCGACGAGCCCAACACCATCTCAAAAACAAAAATGTCCGGGCGTATTGAGGGCAAAGCCCGAAAAGCCCGGACGCGTGGCGCGTATCGGCCAAAAGCCGATAGCGCCCGCACCAAACACTATTCCAAAAGTGTAATTTTAACGTAACCGTTGCCCTGATGCCCCGTTTCTTCACCGCTCGTCACGGCAGGGAACGTCGCATTGCCAGGTACAGTCTTGGCATTCGTGAGATAGTACTGGGAACCAAGTGCATAACCAGTCGGCTTATGGGATGTCGCCGTAAGGACGTAGCCTGAGCCACCACCGGCACCGTAGTTATTGCCGCTGGGAGGAGCAAAACCACCATACCAACCGCCGCCACCGCCGCCGAGGTCGTAGTTGTATTTACAGGATTCGCCTTCACCAAACGCGAACCCAGAATCCTGTGTTCCTGGCTCAGTATAAGCCTTTCCGTTAAGCAAGCCATAACCACCCGACTCGCCGCCACCGTAGCCGCCAGAGCCATCATCGCTTCCACCGAGCGTACCACCAGAGTTATCTGCACCGCCGCCGCCGCCAGCTACGAGCACACGTGCATTAAGCGTATCGGCACCAATACGAACATCTGATGCACCGCCGCCACCATAGCCAAACGTTCCCGTGAGGCTACTGTACTGACCGCCACCGCCGCCACCATTACAGCCACCACCTACGGCATTTTCTGCTAGTTTATTATAAACACCTGCATAACCAACCGTTCCGTAGTGGAGATAAACAGTCGTTTTCGCTGTGAGCGTCAAAACACCTTCGGCGTAACCACCCAAACCACCGTGCGATCCCGTCGTCTGGCTGTTGTTTACGCCATCGCCACCAGAAGCACCCCAAGCCTGAAGTTTATACTTACCAGGCAAGAGCGTCATACTCATACTGCACTGCGTAACGTCACCCGTTTCTACCGTATTGCCCGTAATGGAATCCATCGCCTTATATTTAATATCGACGGTATCAGACAGGCCATTGTATGCATTTTTGCTGCTCGCCGTACCCTTGATCGAAGCATAAGTCCACGCACTCACGGCTGCACCAGGAACTGCTGTTACCGTTACATTTTGAGGAACATTCCAATCTGTTGGTGTAAATTTAATCGAAGTTTTAGCTAAACTAAAAACAGCCGAAGTTGGCGCAAGATTAACCACGACTTCTGATGCGGGTTCCATACTCAACGCAACTTTGACAGTCGTCGATAACGTCGTCGTTGTCAAAAGCGCATTGGCTACACTCAAATCAATAGAAGGCGTATCGTCATCGATAATCGTTGCACTGACATTTGCCGATAGCTTTTGATAAATCACATCTTCCGAAGAGGATGTAAGTGCAATCACAGCATCACGTTTGCCATTCAAGTCTGCAATCTTATTATCAACACCCTTCGCCGTCACAGTTTGAGGCACATTCCAATTCTTGCTCGTAAACACGAGTTTTTCAGGCAAAACGCCGAGTGCACTGGTATTGTTTGAAACGACTGTAACAGTGACATCTTTCGTTTCAGGCTGAGAAGACAATCGAACAGTAAAGGTATCCGTTCCACCATTTTCGTTGACCGAAACGCTGGATTTACTGACAATAAGTCCCGCATTGTCATTATCTTCAGTCGTAACTTTCCAAGCATCCAAAGACAGGCCTGTAAAGTTAGCATCTGCCGATTCGACGACACGCAAACTGATCGTAGAAATCTGATCGCCATCGACAATATTATCCTCGACACCGACAACCGTAACCTTTTGAGCCACATTCCAGTTTTCGGATGTAAACGTCAGTTGACCTGAAGTCACTTTAGATTCCGTTGTATCGCTCGATTCAGCGGCAACAACGACATTGCCTGTCGGTTTAGAAGCCAATTGCACCATAAATTCGATGGCAGTTTTACCATCTTCCGATACCACCGACGAACCAGCTGCAGGCAACACAAATCCGGCTATATCGACGTTTTTATTAACGCCTGTCACTGTTTTGACAAAATTATAATCCGAATCAGAAGACGTAAACGTTAATATAATTTCAAACGGTTCATCCGGATCTATAATATGATCCACAACGCCAGTCACCGTAACAATATTTTCGTCACTCCATTTATTTTTAGAAATGACAATTTCCTGTGTACTGAGCGAAACTTCGTCTGCATTTTTAACTACGCTAAGCGAGACTGTAACATCGGCTTTAGGAGCTGTAGCGAGGTTAAAGCTGAAAGATGCGGACGAGGGCTTTTCGTCGACAACGAGATCGGTTTTAGAGAAGTTTGCAGCTGGCGTATCGTTATCCCCGTTGATAATATTCACGACAGGAATCGAAATACCATTATAATTAGCATCAGCCGAAGTGACATCGAACGAAACAACGTAAGACGATTCTGGATCATGTTCACTGTCATCAACGCCTGTAACGATAACAACAATAGGCTTATCCCAGTCTTCAGGTTGTATTGTAATCGTATTGCCTTTTACACCGCCGACGGACGTAATGACACCTTCTGTTACATCACTCGAATTGACAACGATCGTTATCGGAGCAGACGGCTTAGATGTGAGTTCAAGCGAAAATTCAACTGAAGTTCCGCTTTCGTTCGTCATAAGGTTCTCGGCACCTATCACACCTATGCCTGCTTGATCGACATCAACATTCGTCATTTCATTACTCGTAACAACGAGTCCATCAAATTCCGGATCCGTGCTATGCGAAGTGATTTTGACGCTGTAGGTCTGATCACCATCGACCATGTTGTCAGGAAGACCACTGATGTTGATAATCTGCGCATCTTTCCAATTATCAGCCGAAATGACAACATTGCTACAATCGACAACAACCTCATCCGAACTTTCAACAGGAACAACTTCACAACTAAAAGTCACCTCTGCTGCCGGTTCATTGTTCAATCCAACAGTAATCGAAGTCGTTTTCCCGTTTTCATCAGTAGTCGGATCGTCGTTATCGGACAAAATTAAGGATGGAGCCGTTTCGAACTGACAAGATCCATCTTCGACACAAACCTTACCCTGTTTACAGGCTTCTTTGTTGACACATGCATCAAAAATACAATCGCCTTTCGCACAGGTTTTGCCAGCTTCACAGACGTGTTCATCAAGCGGCAGACATTCGTCGTCATAGCAAGAGCCTGCCTTGCACGAACGCCCACTTCCACAAGTCATACCGATGCAGGCGATTTCTTCGCAATCGCCCTTAATGCATTTCCAGCCTTCATCACAGACAACGGGCTCGCCTTCCACGATACATCCGTCATCCATGCAGCTCCCTTGAACACACATCTGGTTTTCGCCACACGCTTTTTCAACTTTGTAAGCGCTATCCTCAACTTCTTCGGCACAGGCATCGTCAATGCACGTACCGAGCGGGTTAAGTTCTGTTATGGCGCAGGTCTTTCCATCACCGCAAACGATATCTTCGCATGGACGTCTATCTCGACACGATCCATTGTCACATTTTTCACCATCTAAACATTCTATGCCGCGACACGGATCAATCGCCTCGCAATGCGTATTCTCAACACACTCTTCCGTCGACAAATCGCAAACGACAACACCGCCGCACACGGATTCACTCGGCACACAATTTTCGTCCCAACATGTCTCGTCATCGCTACAAAGTATGCCGTTACACACTTTCGCGCTGTCCTGACAGGCATTGTTAAAACAAACTTCATGATTCTCGCAAAGTACACCGTTGCAAAGATCCGAGTTGTTGACGCACGCATCATTCAAACAAACCTGATCACCACTACATTCTTTGCCGCCACAAAGCGCATCGTTGTCTTTGCACGATCCATCTATACAAGTTTGTTCCGAAGAACAAACCAAATTTCCACAAATTAGCGAATTTTCTACACACAATCCTTTGAGGCACGTTTCCGAATCCTTGCAATCCGGCGAGCACACTTCCCACGCTTTTTGACCTGCGCCGCCTGCAACCTCATCACTACACCCGCCCAAAGCCATACATGCAGTCACTGCAAGTGCAAGTCGGCTAAAATGAATTTTATTCTTTTTTAGCATCTTTTCTCCTTTTGCGACCCAAAACAAACACATAAATGTCGCATTCCCCCCCTGTGCATGCATTATATTACAAAGAATTTATATTTCAATACCCGAAATAATTTTATTTCTACAAGTACTTGACCAACAGCTCGATTTATCAAACTGTTTCCTATTATGGGGCGGGAAGCCTCCCCCCACGCAGCTATCGGACAAGCCGATACGCCGCTCCCCCCTCTTCACCCTACAATCATACACATTCCAAACGAAACGTACTTAATCACCTCCGTACTTGCAAATGTACTCAAATGTTATATACCGCCGCCACCGAGAATATGTGCAGACTTGCACATATAAATGTCAGGATGCTCCTGAATCATTGCGCTTAACGCCACCTCGTTTGACGAACCAAACAACGCATCGGAAAACAGACTCCCTGTTCCTATTCAGAAGCTCTTCCTCATTTATAGGGACTGTTCGTGAAACGTATCATCTATATCGATTCTAATCTTGATGAGATTCCTCACATCCAAGAAACTGTAAAACAACACCTCACGCGATGGAATATCCGCCCAAATGATATCGCACAAGCCGATTCTGCCATCAAAGAGTTGCTCACAAAACTCATAGAGGTTTCTACAGAAGAAAGACTTAAAATTGAAATTCACAAGTTGTTCGGCGACTGTGTCATTCGTATTTCAGGACGCGGTTCTGCCCTGCGAGATGAAGATATCCCAACGGGTATCTCCATGCCTGAACTTTCGGAAGTCGACTCTGAACAGGAATCCATCATCCGAAACTTCCTCATTAAATCTTACGGAAAAAAAGTTTCGGTTCATAATAAAAAAGGACTTAATATCGGTACGATCCTCGTTGAAACGAGCAAACAACGCGCACTCCGTCGTACGTTTGTTGCCTTATTTGGCGGCGTTTTATTCGGCTTTCTCCTC
This sequence comes from Myxococcota bacterium, assembly GCA_045599585.1. Classification (GTDB taxonomy): domain Bacteria; phylum Myxococcota_A; class Bradymonadia; order UBA4248; family UBA4248; genus RGIG464. The sequence continues at coordinate 4,295 of JAZRWH010000038.1, read as the reverse complement.
CGATCACTTGATGCTCATCTCGCGGATTTCTGTGCAGATAATCTTTTTACCCCAATCTACACGATGTTTCTTGATGCGATCAAAATGCTCGCTGCACCGCTCGTCTTCTTCTCGATTGCAGCCGCTTTTGCCAGCAACGGCGATATTCGTCGCATGGGCAAACTCAGCCTCAAAATCATGACGACGTTCGTCCTAACGTCTTTCATCGCCATCGTACTGGCCGTTTTGTGTTTTCATATCTTCCCCATCGGCGATGCAACCCTGACCAATATGGTCTCCGATTCGGCCGACGCAATCACACAAACGGCTTCTACAACTTCGATTTCAATTAAAAATACAATTATTAATATTATTCCTGCTGATTTTTTAAGTCCTTTTATTAAATCAGATATGCTGCAGGTTTTATTTTTGGCTGTTCTAACAGGCATCGGTGTTACTAAACTCGGTGCCTCCGGCGCCGCTGTCAACCACGGAATCGATTTAATCAATGACCTGTTTTTAAAAATTACAAAACTCGTCATTAGATTCATGCCGCTTTCTATCTTTTGCGCTATGGCCAATATGATTGTTAAGACAGATACCTCGTCACTTATATCTGTCGCTCAGTGGATGCTCGTCAATGTGCTATGCTACGCTATCATGTTGATCATATATGCAATCATGCTTCCGCTACTCGCCCATCTCTCACCATTCAAATTTTATAAAAAATACGCACCCGTTATGTTGAACGCATTTGTCATTTGTTCCGGAAATGCCGTCATGCCCTTCAACATGGAAGTCTGCCGCACAAAACTCGGCATCTCGCCTAAAGCCTACTCCTTCGCCATTCCTTTTGGAACGGTTATGAATAAAAATGGAGGCTGCATCGTCCTCATGATCAGCACGTTGTTTATGGCAAATGTATTTGGACGAGGCATCGAACCAGGAGAGATGTGCAGTTTGGCCGTTATGATCTACATTCTTTCAGTCGCCGCGCCGGCAATTCCTGGTTCTCTCCTAATCTGCATTGCCATGTTGCTCCCAATGCTCGGTATCCCTGCCAATGCTATCAGTATTATTATGGGTATTTATGCACTCGATTCAATGGTGCAAACAGTACTCAATGTGACCGGAACAGCCGTGTGTACACTTATTTCCGCTAAATCCGAAAAAATGATCGATATGGACGTTTGGAATGAAGAATAGCATTTTAAAACAATACATTTCCAAATAATTGATAATTTAAATAGCAATATCTATACATATATTTTGGAGGGGGAGGTCTCCCCCTGAGCGGCTATCTCCCCGCAATGATTCCTCATTCTCCAATTAGATTTTCCAATTACTATAATCAAACGCGTATTAATAGTTTCGTCGATACGCCGCTACCCCCTCTGCCTGCGGCACAACAAACTGATCTTTGAAATTGTTTAATACAATCATCTGCATCATATAGTTTGAGCATAATCATACAAATAGAGTGCCGTATTCGCAATGCGAATAGGCACTCTGCGTTCCGCGTATTTGGCAAAAGCCAAATAGCGGACGCCCATACTCAAAACATATACACCCAAATTATTAGGCTATCGGTAACTATTCACAAGCTTTAGAACTCGTATTGCACGTGTACCCCGAACGACAATCACTATTCTTCAAACACCCGCAAATATTATAACCATAATACGAAATACAAACATTGCCGTAATAATTCACATTTGCTGCTCTACATACCGACGGATCACATGTATTGTCTTCATACGCATCATCTTCGACACACTCAGCATTCACGACATCACAAACCAGACCATCTTTACAATCAGCATTTTTTTCACAGCCACAATAAGTATATTCAGTATTACCATAATAATCTTTTAGGCAAACATTTCCATAATACGCTTTACCAGTTTTATTTTTACAATCATTATCGGTTTTACATTCACTAATATCGACTTCTATAATACATTGACCCATATAATTACAAATATATTCACCACGACAATCTGAATCAGAATTACAACCACAAGCGATTCCTGCTGTTACAGGAACGCAGGCATTACCTGTGTATGCCCCATCAGGAACAGCGGCACATTTTTCTGGCTTACAAGCATCAGCATCACTGCCTTCTGCAGCACAAAAATTAAACTCCGTATTACAATGATACCCCGAACGACAATCCTTATCAGAATGACACCCACAATAGGAATAACCATCCCCATCTTCTTCATATGTAATGCAGACATTGCCAGAATAATCTGTTGTCATTGCCTTACATTCAGACTCATTACAATCACTTTTACATATATTTAATGTTATATCACAAGAATATCCAACTTTGCAATCATCATCAGTATTACAACCGCATTCAGTGTAGCTCTCCCCATCTTCTGTGGTTGTTATACAAACATTCCCCTGATACCCCGAAGTTTGAGATGCACACGCCTGTGCATAACAGTTGCCATCTGTTTTACATATCTTTGTGTTGCTATCACACAAAAATCCAAGCTTACAATCTGAATTTGAGTTACATCCACAGGCTGTACCAGTGTCATGATTTATACATGCATCACCTTTATAAAAAACAGCCGTTTTACATGCATTAATACTGCAGTCTGGCTCAACAGTGCCATCTGAATCCTTCGGCTCACATCTTCCTTCTTTACAGATGGTTCCCGAATCACATGATGATTGATTCTCCCATGAACCTAAAACACATTTTTGAGGCATGACGTCATTCAAACAACGCATTTCTGGCACGGTACACTCATTCTGCGGCTGAACCTGCGTATCAACAGGTTTATCCTCTGTACCATTTTTATTATTGTTATTTGACTCGGAATCGTTACATCCCAACATTATTATAAAAGCAAAAGCTACTACTACGCTGCCACAAATAGGTTTCATATCTTTCGTCCGTCGTCTCATACTCTGTTTTGTGCGCCTGCGAAATGCAGAACAATGAATACATAACATAGTTACATGTCACACGTACATACTCATTAACCACATTCACCTACATTAATCATTAAATACAGATAACTTTATGGAGAAAACATTCACAGCTTAAACAAAAAAGGATAGACAATCTTAGCTCTGCCATTTTTAGCTTCGAACTGCATGCCAGCAACCGTATCAATGACGCATTGCTGCATGTCTACATCATCGATATCACTTTCCTGGATAGTAATATTAGACGTACGTCCATTTGGTTCAACAATCCACTCCACAACGATTCTTCCTTTGAAGTCCTTGCCATTTTTCAGTGCAGTTATATAACAATTCTTCAAATATTCTGCATTTGCTCTAACAACTGCCTTGATGGCGGCTTTAGAGAATAACGCTTTATTCAGTGAATCTTTGTTATCTTCTACAAAAGACTTAGCCATTCCTCCCCCCGATACAGCCTGAATGTCTTCTTTTGAAACCGATCCAGGAATAACTGAGCCGCAAATTTCGCAATCCGTGAGTTCTTCATCATTCGCCTCAATATACGCATCATTAGCTTGTTCAACAGCTTCAGAAGATGCAATCGCTGCTGTTTGTGTATCCTTAGTAGCAGCAGAACATGCAATAATCCCTGACATAGAAAACGCAATACTCAACCATAAATACTTATTCATAATATCTTCCTCCAGCTTGAATGTCTGATCCCCACTAGAAACTGACCAGCTAAAATATTCGTATACTGAATGATCTAAACAAAATCTATATCAACGCATGCGTTCTACTTACTTTATTAAGACATTGAATCTACGAGATACTCAAATCGTCTTATTTGTTCGGCAGACGGCCCGAAAGGTTAGGCTTATCGCGCACGACCCTTGGGAATCCACGCGCGTTCAACCTACTATTTCCTTTATTAAAATATTGAGTTCATGAAATACGCATACATCTTTTTAATTTCGTTTGTCCGGCAGACGGCCCAAAGGGGCGTCATATCGCGGACGACCCTTGGGAATCCCCGCGCTCTTTTATCGAGAGTGCAGAACCCACTTCGTTCGGACATGCTGCACGCGCGGCAAACTAACGGTGTATTGCAGGTCACGGAGATAGATTTAATTCGCTCATCGGCGAGCGCGAACTTGACTTCGTCTTCAACATGCGCGCTCGCTCGCCAGGTGCCCACGCTGCTTGCCTTCGGGTTCGCAACGCGTGCGTTCGACTTATTTCAAATGCGTTTTTATCTATAAAACTAAAGCCCCTGACCACAAATCAACAAAGTCGGAGGCTTTAAAACTGGTTTTATTATTTTTTGAGCTGATGACGAATTAACTCATCACACGCATCTTTTGGGGCTTTCGAGGTGTTTAACATCAAAA
>JAZRWH010000037.1:0-8441 GCA_045599585.1 Myxococcota bacterium | reverse complement strand
TAGCACTTCCCTTTCGTTTAACGTAAAATGAGCAAATGATCGCATCAAACCTCCGTATGTGTAGTTACGCAAAATCATCATACACCGGATTGATGCGGTCCTTCTTCATTTTTATGCATTTGAAACGATAATCTACCCACTCCCCCTCATGCAAACTAATAATAATTATAAAAACTTGATATTTAATAAATATATAAATAAAAAAGAGCGCAAAATGCGCTCTTTTTTAAGAAATTTGATAACTAGGCTTAGATAAGATCAAGCGGAATGCTTGTTGTATCTTGATTTTTGCGAGAAGGAGCTGGCTTAGGAGGCGGAGGTGTTTCTGGCTCAGCAGGTTTTTTGACAACTGGCTTTTTAGGCTTTGCGGCTTTAGCTTTTGCGGCAGCTTCTTCGGCCGATTTAGCTTCAGCAGCTGCACGTTCAGCGGCGGCTTTTGCGGCCTCATCGTTTGAAGCTTCAGCAGCGGCCAAAGCTTCTGCGGCTTTAGCTTTTGCTGCGGCTTCATCGCGCTCCATCTGAGCGGAGATTTCTGCAAGTTTAGCCTCGGCTTCAGCCTTAGCAGCTTCAGCTTGTTTACGTGCATCTTCGGATGCCTGCATGAGTTGCTTCTGCATTTCGGCCTGTTTTTCGAGCATTTCTGCATTTAATTCGGCCTGTTTTTTCATCATTTGTTCTTGGAGGTCGGCCTGTTGTTGATTTGCAGAAGCGATCGAATTATTATTATTTGAGGAGTTATTCGACAAGACGATGAGCACGACGCCAGCAACAATGATAAGAATTGCAGCGAGCGCGATCAAGCCGAGCTTAACTGTTTTGTTATTATTTGCAGGAGCAATCGCAGCAACGTTTGTCGGCGGCAAGTTAACGCCTGTAGAACTACCTTCTTTAATTTGCTGAAGGTAGGCCTGTTCGCAAGCAGCTCGTTGTTCGAGTGCTTCAGGGAGAGCGGCCGTAAGATCATTGCGGAGGTCACGAGCGAAGTGGTAGCGATCGTCAGGTGTTTTTTCGCAGCATTTTCGAATAATGCGAGCGAGGCATTCAGGAACGAGGGAAGGAATAACGACAGGCTCATGAGCCTGTTTGAAGGCGATCTGAACGAGGGAAGCACCTGAGAAGGGGATCGAACCTGTAATGCTTTCGAGAAGGACGAGTCCGACAGCGTACAAGTCTGTTTCTGGCGAAGCGGATACATCGCCGGTGAAAAGTTCGGGGGCCATATAGGATGGCGTACCACGAACGACACCGAGCTGAGTTTTCATCATTTCGCCGAGCGCACCTTCTTGCAAGGTAGCAATACCGAAATCGATTAAGCGGACGACTGGTGGATCAGAATTTTGAATAACCATGATATTAGCGGGTTTAATATCGTGGTGAATAATACCTTTACTATGAGCCTCTTCAAGCGCCTCAAGGACCTGATTGACCATGTTGATGGCGTACTCGAACGGAAGCGCACCGTATTCGCGGAGGAACTTATCAAGCTGCTGTCCCTCAACGAACTCTAAAACGACGCATGGAGCGCCATTAAAAACACCGTATTCATAGCAATGAACGCTATGATCGTTCTGCAGTGAACTGAGAATGCGAGCTTCTCTATAGAATCGCTTTTTTGTCAGCTCGGCTTCGGCCTCATCCAGAGAATCGGGAAGCGCAAGGACCTTAATCGCTACGTGACGACCATCAGAAATTCGCCACGCATCATAAACAACAGAGCAGCCACCTGCTCCCTGTTTTGTAACAATTTTATAATTCTGTGAGATTTCGCGTTTCTCAGCTTCACAAAGGTTACTGGCTACTTCTTTTTCATCAATGAGATCCAGACTTAGCTTTTGTGAATCGGACATACCTACTCCATGTCTCGTGCGCTGAATGTCACCAAACGCTTTAACGGCAGACTTCTCAGCCTTTCAATATTTGGCTACGTGGAAACTGCTGTTATTGGCTAACTTTATCTAATATTTGCAGTTTCTTTTGGCATTGAAACCGACCCTTACCTACACAAGGGCTATTGTTCTCTACACTTTTTTTAGGTTGCCTTCAAGAGCGGCGAAGACAACAAAAGCATTTTTTGTCACAGATCAATTAAGCTGAAAAACGTTTCAATTTGTCAAAAAATGTTTTTTTCGTTTTGAAGCAATTCCGGATAACTACACCGTGCAACACATTTATATCGTTGCCTACAAATTGACATTAGACGGTCTTCTCACGAAAAATCACAAATTGCTTTGTTCCGAACACAATCATTTAATAACACATGAACAAAACAAACAAATTATATCAAACAACAACTTAAATTCCACTTCTCTTTTATCTATATAACTTAGTTCAAAAAAAGAAGTGGAATTGCAATTTAATATCTATAATTAGTCAACCGGGGTGCACTCTTGAAGGCGTTCAAAAAATCCCGAACCGTTGTAGCTGTACGAAGCAGGAACTGCCGTCCATTTTAAGGAGCCATCACCCGAAACAAGACATACTTCGCAGTGGTTATAGTATGCAGGCTGCGTAGATGATCCTGTGTCTTTTTTATCAATGGCAGTCATACGTTTTTCGCCCTTAGAGGAGCAATCGCTATTCGAGACCGCAACGCCTTCACCATTTTTGCTGGCAATGCATGTATCCGATTCAATAACCGAATAGTGCGTTCTCAAGCTTGAAGCCTGGCACGTATAACCTTTGCCATTAGCACAGAACGGAATGAACTTTTCAGGATTGCACGAATCTTTTTCATGAATCGCTGAACAAGCTTCGGCACCAGACGCGCAATAGGGAGTATCACCGCCACATTTTTCAGTCACCCATTTGCCATCACTGCGGACTGTCGGTGCTAGGATCGCAATCAGAGCTCGAAGAATCGTCATCGCAAGCTGCAAAAACAAAACCTGCAGAACAAAGCATGGCCAAACAAAGCAATTTTTTCATGGTACCTCCATTTGCTTGAGTTCGTGTTCTAGTAAACTAGAACAATAAAAGATGCCGCAGAAGACCAAAATCTGCAGCATGATAACGCTACAACTAAACTAAACGTACGTACTGCATGCGTACAAAGATTTATACACAAGCAAAAACAGTGCCCATACAACAAAAAAACTTTTATAAACACTTTTCTACCTACTTCATCCTAAAAACCATTGTAGGCAGAAAAATGCACCTTCTGAAAACTACACCAAACAAGGTGAAATTGTACTTCACCTTGTTTGAATCAAATGCTTAAAGACAAACGCCATTTTTGCAGCCATTACTGCATGAAGTCTGAACAGGGAAATTCCACCAATTGCCGTCCGATCCGAACATACAATAGGAGTTCTCCGTATAGTAACCACCATCCCCATCTTTGACACACTGTTCTAACGCTTCTGTGCCCTCAGAACACGGGATCACACACTCAGCATATCCATCGTCGACAAATTCCTGCCCTGAAGCAACATAGTGACAGGATTCACCAATGCCCACTGCACAAGGGAACTCGATGACGACTTTATCTATGGAATGACAATAGTAAAGAACATTGTCGACACACGTGTCAATAAACGTCGAAGGATTGCACTCAACATCTTTTTTCGGCTTCGCTATACACGACGGTGTATCTCCCATCGCACACACTGTGCCTCCCGTACAAGGCTTGCGAACGTACTTTCCTGACTCACACGCATAAAGATCGCCTTTAGCGCACGTAGAAGAGGTACACGCTCCACCTTCAACGACGGTTGTATCGCGTTGTTTGCATCGACCTTTGTCACATCCTTCGGCACACTTCATATCCGTAAATGCATAATCGAAATAACCACCATCTGTTACTTCAAGGCACAAATGTGAAGCGACATAGTCACCATCACACGTCGCGTAATCCATAAAACTCGAGGGTGTACAAGATTCTACGCAATCTGCATAACCGCCCTCTTTAGAGATATGGCACGTTCCACCTATTTTTTTGCAATCGCGAAGCGTTACCTTTCCGTCATCATTGCAAAATGATGCGACCTCGTTGTCACATTTTTCAACAAAATTGTACGAGCAAGATTCGTTCGTAACCGTCTCGGGATTTTCTGGCTCGGAATCGGGTACAGCCACACACGCCCAATCTTTTTCACTACACTTTTTGTTACCGCATGCTTCAACAACTGTCCAATGCCCATTATCACACCTGGAGATCGCATTATTTTGACAAGCATACGAACCACTTTGACACTCATCCAGGCTATCGCCACCGCCATTTGGCACACATTGCTTTAAGTTCGCGCTACACGTTGCGTTTTCACAGACCATCTGTTGATTCCAACGTTCACCAATGCAAACGAACAGCGTGTTGTTTTGACACGAATAAGAGCCGTTAGAACAACTCTCATCGGAGGAGGACTTATCGTCACAAGCCGCAAAGCTACAAACGGCAGCCAAAATAGACGCTGCAAAAAGAAGACTGTGTTTCATGTAAGCTCCAAAAGCGCATAAACTCCGCCATACGCAGCACCAAACCGCGATGCAGCGGAGTTTTGGGGACAAGCAGTGTACCGTTTGAATCTGTCTTTTACAATTCGCACATCACAAAGGATGCGCTTTTATTTGTTGATATAGCCTACAGCGTTGCGAACACGCGCAAGAACTTCGTTCATCTTGATACTGGCACGCGCCGCACCATCACGTAGAACATCTTCAAGCGTATCAGGATGCTCCATATAATCGTTGTAGATCTTACGCGGACCGTCCGTCTGCTCCATCAAGAGATCGTAAAGCGCTAGTTTGGCATGACCATACCCAAATCCGGGCGTGCGATACTTCTCCGCAAGTTCTGCCGTCTGTTCTGGTGTTGCAAAAAGCTTATACAAATTATAAACGTTGCACGTCTCATACTCTTTGGGTTGATCGATAGGCGTCGAATCCGTCACGATGCTCATAATCTGCTTTTTAAGCTGTTTGGGCGTGTACATTAAGTTGATGGTGTTACCATAAGATTTGGACATTTTACGGCCATCTAAACCAGGAATAACAGCCATCTGAGCACTGAATCGCGCTTCGGGCAAGTGAAGTGTTTCGCCAAATACATAATTGAAACGTTCTGCCATATCACGCGTCATTTCAACGTGCTGAACCTGATCTTTGCCAACAGGCACAATGTCTGCATCGTGAATGAGAATGTCCGCAGCCATTAACACCGGATAAGCAAATAAACCGTGGCACTCATCGCCTGCTGTTCCTCTATCTTTTGCCGCTTTCCACGCGTGTGCTCGCTCTAAAAAGCCCATGTTCGCCAAACACGAAAGAATCCACGAAAGCTCACACACCTGAGGAAGATCAGACTGACGATAAAAAATGCACTTTTTCGGATCTAAACCAAATGCAAGAAAATACGCTGCAATGCCATGCGAGTATTCGCGCATTTTGGCTCGATCCTTAACCGTCGTCAACGCATGATAGTCTGCAATAAAATATCGACAATCGTACTCATTCTGAAGCGCAATTGCAGGCAATATCATACCAAGGTGATTACCAATGTGAGGCGTAGAGGTTGGCTTAATGCCGCTGAGAGAAATCATGGTGTTCCTTTTTGTGTTTATTTTGTATTCACTTTCGCATTCAATTTCGACGCTCTAAAAAACAGGCGCCGACCAAGCGAGCCTTTATACCGTATTTATAGAAAAAAAGGGCCTGGAATGATTCCAGGCCTTTTTCTGTCTTATCTTGTTTTGCTTTTTGAGGGGGAAGTCTCCCCCTGCGCGGCTATCTTCGTGATACGAAGATACGCCGCGACCCTCTCGGCCAACGGCGACCACTCAAAAATTCACACAATACGTTGCTTAAATACTACACTGCTTCGCCGTTCATCAGCGTACATACGAGAACGTCAAGAGACAAATCGCCTTCAGGCCACATGAAGCCTTTCCAAGGCTTGCGAATGGCTTTTTGCTGTTCCATCAAAACTGCGTTGGAACGCTCAAGCGGTTTGGACAACGAAGCAATATGCGGTACACTCGTTGTCGAGCTCGCACTCACAATAACTGCTGGTTTCGATATATTCTTCTTGATATTGAGACTCGATAAACCTGGCGATTGCTGTGATGCTCGAAGAATATCAGGCTTAGCTGATGCACTGACTGGCGCAACAACTGGCGACGATGGACGCGGCACCTGCAAGGATGATTTCGACGAAACATCGCCCTTCGCATACATCGCTGCAACTTTTTCGTCGTAATAACCATCAAATAGACGTTTGTAAAAAACCGAAAACAGATCCATCATATGCTGTTTTACGATCTTATTTATCTCGTCTAAATCAGTCACATTCGCAATCGCATCACGGTAAGATGAGGATTTGCAATCTAACGTCTGACCCGAATGAAATACCGTCGTCGTCACGGAGCCGATCTTTACACCGTTATCCTCCGTTTGGATGTGATACATTCGACCTTTATATTCTATATCATTGTTGTAGGCGTTTAACATAACACTCCTTTGCGGCGTAGAACACCTCGACAAGAACATCATCTCAACTTTTGCTTATTTTTGACTGAACGTCAAGATCATAGCGCAAAATACATCCAATTTCCCTAAAGATCCCTCCATGTCCCATCTTGTAGGTGAACACGCCGTTTTTCTGCTATACATATCCATTGCCGGTTGCTCTTCAACGGTGATCTTTCCATGCTGACAATACGCTCAGCCCATTCCAATCTTAAAATTATGCCTAGAGATAAAAGACTCCACAAACTGATCATGACTCGCGTTGAACTCACCATCGAAGGACTTTCCCTTCGTGGTTGGGGACAAAGCAAACTCGCTGACGGAAACAAAACCATCGGTGTCGAAGTCCGAAATGCCTTGCCCGGCGACGTCGTCCTCGCTGAAATTCGACGTATCGAAAAAAATGCACTCGAAGCCGAAGTCGTTTCCTTCATTAAATATGGTTATCCTCGCATTCAACCCAAATGTCCCCACACGGGATGCCGATGCGACAAAGATACTGGATGCGGCGGGTGCACCCTCCAGTCAATCAGCTACGAAACTCAGCTCGAACTAAAACACGCCATCCTCAAACGCTTCCTCGAAAAATATGGCGTTAAAGCTGAACCCAATCCCGTCTTGGGCTGTCAATCCCAGTGGTACTACCGAAACAAAATGGAGCTCACCTTTGGACCTGACGGCGGCGATGAACTCGGCGTCGGACTACACCCTGCCGGTTTCCAATACGAAATCATTCAGCTGCGTCACTGCGAAACACTCTCTCCGCTCATCCCCGAGCTCTGCGTTAAAACGATGGAATGGGCTAAAAAGCTCGGCGTTACCTACTACGTCTTTCGCAAAAATAGCGGTTTTCTCCGTAACCTCACACTCCGCGAAGGCAAACGTACTGGCAAAACCATGGTCATCCTTACGACAGACGGCGAATCTGAACTCACCGTTGCCGACGGCCGTACCCTGACTGCGCGTGAAATCATCGACGATTATGCTCAAAAAGTCCTCGGCTCTATGTCACAAGCCATCGACTCGTTCTACTGGACTTGCATCGTCACCGAAAAAGGTCACCAGACAACGATTTCTGACGAACTGATCTTTGGTGAATCCGTACTCAAAGAAATCATGCACGTGCCCGACGCCGATCATGCGCTTCAATTCGAAGTGCTGCCCCACGCCTTCTTCCAGCCGAATACCCTTCAGGCTGAACGCCTCTACGACATCGTAAGACGACAGGCTGAGCCCTACATGACCCCCGAAACCCCCGTACTCGATCTCTACTGCGGTACAGGCACCATCGCACTCAGTTTTGCTCGCCACGGTCATAAAGCTATCGCCGTCGACATCGAAAAACAAGCCATCGAAAATGCACGTGCAAACGCAGATTTCAACGGTTTGACGGATAAAGTTGAATTTTATGCAGGAGACACCGCAGAAACACTCAAAACGCTTCTCGATAACGACGCAAATTTCTCAAATTATCTGCTCGTCATTGATCCTCCACGCCGCGGTCTTCTTCCGCCCGCATACAAACAAATCCTACGTCTCGGACTCAAAACGATCATCTACGTCTCGTGCAATCCCCAAACACTCGCTGAAAATCTGGCTGACTTCAAGCGAGACGGCTACGAGATCATCAACATTCAGCCTGTCGACATGCTGCCACAAACGGCTCACCTCGAAACTGTCGTTACGCTTCACCGCCCCTAAGACGTTTTTCGTTGTGCCCTTTTCGTTAAAGCGCCGCAGGCCGAGAGGGTAGCAGCGTATCTTCGAAACGCAAGGCTTCCGTCTTTGTGCGCAGCGATTACAAACGTTTACCTTGCGTAAAGAAGATAGCTGCTCAGGGGGACACGGAAAATTGTCAATCCAAATGCATATTTGAGTAAACCATTTCCGGTGTCTTCCAACCAAGTACTTTTCGAGGTCTCTGATTAATTTCATTACAGACACGTTTGATATAGCTGTCAGAGACCTTAGTAAAGTCAGTT
>JAZRWH010000036.1:0-45849 GCA_045599585.1 Myxococcota bacterium | reverse complement strand
TGCACCGCATGGTGCATAGGCGAAGCGCGCTTTATAGGTATGAAACCCGAGTTTAGTAGTTTTCGGCTTTAATCTGGAAGTACCCCTGGTCATAGCCGCACACAGGGCAGGCTTTAGGCGCGGATTTGCCGATAACGATGTGTCCGCAAACGCTGCACTGCCATACGGCATCGCCCTCGCGGCTAAAAACAACGCGATCTTCAATATTTTGAAGAAGCTTGCGATAGCGCGCTTCGTGGTGTTTTTCGATGGCACCAACCATATCAAACAAGGCTGCAATACGCACAAAACCCTCTTCACGAGCATCTTTCGCAAACTGCGCATACATGTCCGTCCATTCGTAGTTTTCGCCATCGGCCGCAGCTAAAAGATTCTCTGTCGTCGACGGAACTTTACCGCCGTGGAGCAATTTAAACCAGATTTTAGCATGCTCTTTTTCGTTTTCTGCCGTTTCGACAAAGATCTTAGCGAGCTGCTCATAACCTTCTTTACGCGCTTGACTTGCAAAATACGTGTATTTGTTGCGAGCCTGAGATTCGCCCGAAAAGGCTGCCTGAAGATTGACCTCCGTCTGCGTACCCTTGAGCTTAGAGGTGCCAAATTCTTCAGCCGCAAAGGTATCGACGCTTAACGAAGCTGATTCGGGTTCTGGCTTCGTTGTTGCAGAAACTTTTACAAAAGCGTCTTTTCCGTGTCCACAAAGCGGACAAACGTAATCGTCCGGTAGTTCTTCTGCTTCGATCTCAAAGCCGCAGACTTCACATCTCCATACTGTCTTTGTCGATTTTGGTGCCTGAGGTTTAGGTTTAATATTCTGTTGATAATAAGAATACGTCAGTGTCGGACGCGATCCAATGATTTCTGCATCGTTGATATCGGCTAAAAATAGCGAGTGTGTGCCTAGATCAATCGTTTTGGTGACCGTGCATGTAATGATCGTGTTGACGCCTTGAATGACGCGCGGCAATGCGTCGACCATTTGAACATCAACGGGGCAATTGACGAATTTGTCGACGTTTCGACTCGACTGAAAACCAAAATGTTTAATCGTTTCAAACTTCGTAGACTGGTCAAGCACCGAAATCGAAAAGCGTTTTGACTTAAGGATCGTGTCGTGCGTGTCGTTGTTTTTATTCACAGCAATGACGAGACATGGCGGATTATCAGTCACCTGAAGGACAGTATTTACGACGCATGCAGCTCGGTGATGCGTATTTTCATCTTGTGCAGCGATAATATAAAGGCCATAGCTGAGATTAAAAAGAGCGCGAGCATCCATCGGCAAAATCTCCTATTTTTGTGCGGTTAAATGTGGCAAATCATTCCTAAGGCCACCTTACCAAACTCTAACATGCAACGTCATGCATTGACAACGACGTTGTTTCATAAAACTTATTTCTACAAATTACAGATCATTATCCACTAAATACAATGACTTAGATATTATGCATTTTATTTTATAGGCTTCGCCTATTCGCCAAGGCGAATACGGCTCCGCCGCGCGCCTATCGCAAAGCGATACGGCGCGCCTCAATGAGGTTGACGCCCACGGCAAGAGAGGGTAGCCGCGTATTGCCTTCGCCAATAAACGACGAATTTTCGTAATGAATCTCACCCATTACAAGGCAATACGCTCCTTTCTTAAGATTAACTGCATTCACGCTGCAAAACACATGAGCGCTGAAATGTCATATCCAGCAGCCTAACCTCACTCGAAGGCAATAGCGGCTCAGGGGGAGACCTCCCCCTTTGCATCCCAACCGAAAAAAACAAAAAAAGCGCATCTCACAAAGTTAAGACGCGCTTTTTTAAGATTCATGATTATTTCATGAGCGAACTAAGCATCCAGCGAATTTCGTTGATGATAAGCGGCATGAACGCAACGAGTAAAAGGACAATACCTTTAACCGTCAACGGAAGTAAAATGCGTTCGTGACGATACCAGAACTTCTTGGGACGATCTGGCGATTCTTCGTATTCGTAACCTTTTTCGCCGACGACCTGACGCGTAAGGAGCTGATTGAGCGCAACCGGCGGCGTGAGGTAACCAAGCTCGAAAGCACAAAGGACGACCAACCAGAACTGTACAATGTCGATGCCATTTTGAGGTGCAATCTGGGTCATCGTGGCACTGACGAGAATGACAGCGCCATAGGGATCCATGATCATACCAATAAAGACGAGGATAACGACGAGCACGCCCATCGCAACGAATTTTGAAGAGAATTTTTCGGGGAAGAGGCTTGCGATATTGGCACGTTCAAGAATACCGCCGAGGCAAACGCTGAGTCCCATGAGTGTGAGCAATGCCCCCGACGCATTGGCCGTTGCATCCGCACTATCAAGCAGAGCTCTACCAATTCCCTGCGGTCGCTCGCTCGGAACTTTAGCCTGATCATCCTCAGAAACAGCCGCTTCTTTAGCCAACGCTGCCACCGGAGTTGCCGCAGCAGTATTTTGGGAAGCTTCGTCATTCGCCGATTTGGTTTCTGAATTTGATTCGACGGAATTGGTTTCTTTGGCTAATTCTTTTATAGATTCAGTGGTTTGTTTTGTTTCTGATGTAGAAGATTTCGAATCAGAAGCTGTTTCTTCAGAGCTAGTTTCGACCGAAGCAGCATTTGCCGTCGCCAAAGCCTTGTCATACGCGCGGCGTTCTGTAATTCGATCATAGATCAGCATACAGATAAGCATGAACGGAAGGATATAAGGTACAGAGTACTCGTTAAAGCTCGCCCCTAAAACGAATTCAAAGAAAAGGATAACGACTGCACCGATCGCAATATGCGGCAAAACAGGAATGCAATTTTTGAGCATCGCCGGGAAGGCGATCAGCGGATTTTCACACTGAAGCTTGTCTTTGCGCGTAAAGAGCAGAACACAGGCGAAAACAAAAATATTAACGAAGAATACGTTAAGGCCGGCATGGTAGAGTTCCGCAGTCTTAACATCCTTGCACAAAGCAGCAATAATAACGACGAGCAGACATGGACTAAGCACGATGCCCATCGAGCCACTCATAGCAGTACCCGCAAGTGCGAGTGAGTCACGAACACCAGATTTTTTGAATTCTTTGTAAATAATGGCACCAGCCGCGATAACAAAGATACCCGAAGCACCTGAATACGCAGTTGGGACAGCCGAAAGCAATACGATACAAAATACGAGAAGTTCGGAGGAAAGCTTCCAAGGACGAATAATCGACAAAAACTTGTCGGCGATCGTCGTATTTTTGAGGATCATACCGCTAAATACATACAAGGCGACATTGGTATAAGACGTTGCATTTTCGCTAATTTTATTAAGTGAAATTGCAATACCCGTCGGGTGCATCATCGCGAGGAAGTATATCGAGCAGATGACGGCCATATAAGCGTAAAGAGGAATACCAAATAACGCTTTTGTCCATGATTTCTTTACAACAGCACCACTTTGATCAGGTTCGGAATCAGCAAGCGGCTTACAAATCAAATAAATATTTGCCAAAGCCATTGCAGCGAAAGCAGCGATCCAAATCACGATATCGTGCGAAACGAGGTTATAATAAGTAATAAAAGAGCCAAGGACGGCGATGTTCCCGACTAACTGAGCAATTTGGCTCAAACGGTCTTCGCGCTTTGTTGCAGGGGAACGGAGTCCTAAATGCTGACGATTAAGTGTTGCTGCGAGGGCACAAAACAGGAAAACGAGCTGAAGAAATTGAGCATTAAATCGGGAAGCGTTGGCAGCAACGAAGCCAATCGCTTGTTCAACAGCAACGTAGGTCTTAAGTGAACTGTTATTTCGTCTTTCGACGATAGACTCATATTTGGCAATTTTTCTTTCACATTCGGCTTTAGCAGCTTCTTTAGCCTGATCTGAGACGACGATTTCCTCGTCATCAAAAAGATCATTGATGAAGTCTTCATCGATACCAGAATTATCAGCGGCAGGCGCAGCCCCCTGTGCATCGTCTGCAACGACGTCACACGTGGGTCTTTCGGGCTCAGCGCGGAGCTCACTATATCCGGACCAATTCGATTCAGCGACCGACAAAAGCTTGCTGTGAATATTACCGATGATCGAACACAAAATGATGATGATCATAAGGATCGTCAACGGTAGTGTTGTGATCAGCGTTGTAATTTTCTTTTGATTCATAGTTAAGCTAAGCGTACGTAAAAACTGGAAAAGCCGCCTAACGCACAACGTTGGCGGCGAAACAATACTAATTAAACGATCTGTTTATGTATAAGACTATTCAACATTCTGAGCACACTCAGGACGAGAAGAGTCGGCTTTGCAGCGAAGCGTCTTCATGATTTTGAGCATATTGGGATCGTAGATCTTTTCGCCGTTATCACGGAGATAGACGCGAACTTCTTGGAAGATGGCATCATAACGATTCTTAGCCTCTTTATCGATGTCAATCCAATATTTCGAAGCGATATCCTTGTCAGATTTAAGGGAAATCTGAAGAATTTTTTCGTAGTTGGCCGAAGCATATTCGCGCGAGGACTGAGCAAACTCAGGCGTAAATCTACTCGAATGAATGAGGACCTGACCGGTCAACTGAGCGATGGGATAGCGAATGATGCCGCCTTTTTCTTTGACGCCTTTTTCGAGTTCAAGCGGTTTAAAAGCCGTTGCAGGCGAGTAACAGATATCTGCAGCACCGTTATTGAAGATACCGCCGAACGTGGAAATATCGGCAGAAACCATAGAGGCGCCTGCGAGCTGAACCATGTGTGTCGCAGCTGCGTCAAAACCGATCGTTGCAACGCGTTTGCCGGCGATAGCTTCCATAGAATTCCACGAACGGTCGCGAACCATAAGGTAAACAGCGCCCATCGGCATAACCATGGCTGTTTCATAGTCACCCGTTTTCATTTTGGGAGCGACCTTAGGCTGAGCCATAAGAGCAATTGCTTTGCCGAGCAAATCATAGCTCGGGCAAGCACCGAGCGCTTCAACGCCAGCAGCAAATTTTGTAAAACCGCGTGCGCGCACGCCCGTAAGGAAAGCTGCATCGCATTTACCGGCTTTAAAGTCATCAGCAGCCGTTTTTTCGTTGGTATAGGGTTTAAGCGTGAGATCATAGCCCCAAGCCGACGCAGCGACCTGATAATCTTTCATGGTCATATAGGCGTCGCCGTTAGCGCCCGAAGGATCGTAAACACAAAGCGTACGGGGTTCACCCGCAAAAGCCTGAGTACCTATAAGCGAAGCGAGAAGAGAAGCAGCAAGGATCGTAGCGATTTTTTTCATTTGCGTTTCCTTTGAGTAATTAAGAGCCATTCAGATTTAAAAGCGTCAGCAAAGAAGCAGCGCCGAACAGCTCATTGTCAAGTTTTGTGCCAAGCGTATCAAAATTAATTTTGTGAATCGACGACTGCATCATTCGCGGTATCGGAGACATCGTCCTCCAAGTCGATTCCCCCCAACAAGTCGTCAAGATCACTTTCACTCATTTGGGGTGCGGCGGGCGCATCCGTGGGACAAGCGACCGTATTAAAAGGAGCTCGGTAGCCAAATTTTCGAGTCCAAGCGAGATCAGCCTGATGTGTCATCATCTGTTTCGCGTATGCATTGAGCAACGCATAATCAGGGTTATTCATTCCCTGTTCATTCAACCCGGCAAGAGCACGGCATTTAACTTCTTCGTTGCCGACATTTTCGGCCATCATCGCGAGCATTGCGCGCGTAAGAGCAACGCCTTGAGCATCCCCAAGTTTTGCTGCATTCTCCATAGCCTGAAGCGGATCGACATCTTTCGGCCCAGAGCCCGGAATACTAAGCCAGATAGCAGCTCTCAGTGCCGTCGGTAAGCCCCACCAATCTTCATCCTTAAAACATTTCGCAGCCACTTCAATTTTGACCGGCACATCGAGTGAGATACCGACGGCTTTTTCGCTGTTAAAGTCGTGCAAAAGCGCAAGCGCACCGCTAGCAACACCTAGAAGCGATAAAAGCTCTTCTGTCTTGGATTCGTATTTTGCACACTGCGTACTGAGATCACCATACGAAGCGAGGGCGTTGTTGTATGCGGCAAACATGCGCGCCGCAGCGAGATTATGACCTTTTTTTTCACGAATGAGGGCATCCTGGGCAGCGGCCGTTCTATTTTCAAATAGTGCACGTGTTTTTTCGAGTTCCGCTTCGCGCTGATCCATCTCGGCACACATGCCAGAAGCCATCATAGTGCCGATCCCCACTTCCTGAGGTTCAAGTTCAAGACTCGAAAAAGAAGCAACAACGGGGCCCAATCCAGCGCCCATCGTACAGGCACTTGCCGGATCATCAATACTCATCAAATAAGGAATAGCTTCAGTTTTGGTATAGTCCAGAACGGAATCCATAGCCATTTTTTGGACCGAACAGCCAGACAAAGCAATTGCAGCAGCCGCAACAAGCAGCAGCGATTTTTTCATAAAGCAGCTCCCGAACATGAATTGATCGAAAAAATTATTAAGCGTCTTGCTATCATACGACGCCCCCCAAAAACGACGCCTTAGCGTTTAACTTATAGCGCCGAGCCAAGGGTCTCGCAACGTGAAACCCGCGCAAATCAAGCAAATAACGCAGCGCGGCATTAAATTTTAGGCCTGTTTATTTAAAAACAAACCTCAAAAAAAAAGCGCGTCAAACATGTGATAATTACAATATAATTGTCAATATAAAGAAAAAAAACGACTTCGAAAATAAATGAAAAAAATGTGTTTTTTTTTTGACATGCACACAAAAAAAGCGTGAAACTGCAGATAGTTAACAAATCCGTAGGAAGGCTTGAAGGAGCTTTCTGAGGGATTCTTTGCATAGGAGAGATAACTATGGCAACAGCAACAGTCACATGCTCATCTTTGAACGTTCGCAAGGGCCCAGGCACGAACTTTTCGAAACTTGGCGTTCTGAACCACAACCAAACCGTTACGGTTACGGGCCAGTCAGGCAATTGGTATAAAATTTCGTACAATGGTACGGAAGCTTACATTAATTCTTCCTCCTCTTACGTTAAATATTCCGGCGGCAATACGTCGGGCGGTTCTGCTTCTACCGGCAGTTCTTCGAGCTCGTATCAGGTTATGGCTTCCACCCTCAACGTCCGCAGCGGCGCAGGCACGAATCACAGTGTCATCGGCACCCTGAACAGCGGTGCGCTCGTTACAAGCATGGGCGAATCCAATGGCTGGCTCAAAATTTCCTATAAAGGCTCCGTGGGTTGGATTTCCAAAAAATTCACCAAAGCCTCTTCGGGTGGTTCGAGCAGCGGCGGTGATTCCTCATCAGGCAGTTCTTCCGCTGGCACGACAGCCAAAAAAGGCACCGTAACATGCTCCAAACTCAATGTCCGTAGTGGTGCAGGCACGGGGCACAGCGTCATCGGCTCCCTCTCCAATGGCGAGAGCTTCTCTTACACCGATGAATCCAATGGCTGGCTCAAAATTTCTTTCGGTAGCGGCACGGGTTGGATTTCTAAATCCTACACCTCTGTCGGCGGCGGCGCTTCGTCGGACGGCGGTGCAACGACAGGAGGAAAAGCCTCTTCTGTCGGTCAGGCAATCGCAAACAAAGCTCAGTCCTTGATGAGCCAGTACGTTAGCGAAAAATGGACCTACAGCCAGGCTCACCGTCTCTCCACGGGTCACTATGACTGCTCCTCCTTCGCTTATCGCTCCTGCCTCGCTGGCGGCGTAAACCTCAACTCCAACTCCGAAGGCCAGGCCAAGATGATTTACAACAAAGTTGGTGAAGTCAGCTTGAGCAACATCCAGCCCGGCGATCTCATCTTCTTCCATAATAACTGGAACTCCGGTACACGTTGGAGAGGCATCAACCACGTTGCCGTTGCCATCGGCGGTGGTAAACGCGTTGACGCTGGCGGCACCCCCGTTAAGATGAAAGACCTCTCTGGTGACATCAAGATGATCGGTCGTCCCGCTTCCCTCGCCTAATTCCTTTTCGGCCGCTTAGGCCTCAAAAGCGCTGCTTCTCGCAGCGCTTTTTTTTTCCTCCGTTTTCGTCGTTTATTGCCCTTTAAACATTGCTTTTTATACCCCGTTGCAATACATGTTAATAGTTGTGCGTGTACTCGCATTGACTGAGTATTCTTCTGACGCTCTCGTCAGTATATAAGGAGTTTTAATATGATTTGTCCTAAATGCGGCGCTGATGCCCTTAAAGCCTATACCTCCCCTGCTTATGGTTACCTCGGCACCATGCCCGAAAACCAGTATCGCGGTACCTGCTCCAAATGTAATTATCAGGGCGTCTATATCAGCAACTATCAAACAAAGTCTGATGAACTCTCCATCGAAAAACGCCAAAAATATGCTTCCGCTTTCAAACGCCTCGAAGAACTCTGCATCAGCGCAAAAGCCAGTGACTCCGATGCCTCTAACTTGAACGCAATCAAAGCTCTCCTCGCTGACGTTAAATTCAATAAACTTGATCTCGGTAACCTCCTCGAAGTTGCTCAGGAAGCCGGCAAATCCAATATCAGCAAAGCCCTCTCTGATGCGGGTGCTATGATCGTTCGTCACGAAGTCATTAAATCTTCTGATGAAGACTAATAATATTTATTATTTTTAGTATTTATACAAAGGCATCGTTCATTGTTACGGTGCCTTTTTTTATTCTTCACTCCAATCTTAGAATTTCTTAAATACTTTGAGGGGGAAGTCTCCCCCTGAGCGGCTATCTCCTCGGCTAAAAGATATACTTAACACCTATTATAATACGTTTTTTAGCCTCGTCGATACGCCGCTACCCCCTCTGTCAAAATAACAAAATTTGTAAATTATCACTCTCTATTTTAATTCACTTAATTACAATTATCTATAAAACACTCATTCTTTTTACTATACAGTTTATACATTTAATCACTATTAGTATCACTAAAGATCATTTATAATCACATTTATCTTATATACTACTTGATTTAATGCAACATGACTTATAAAAAGAGATTGTTTGGAATTTAATGACGTGTAGACGTCAAACGCACACGTAGCGAAGCCGACATAAAACGACGACACGACGACCCCCGTACGCATTCAATTCGACAAATAATAAAAAAGGTGCCGACCTGCAGCACCTTTTTTGTTTTAAACTACAATTTGTTCAATCTTAAACTATAATTTGAACAATTATAATTCATCCCAGTTTTCATCCATCGCATCAAGACTCAATCCAATCAAACTCGGTGTGCCTTTTTTTACACTTTTAGATGCATCGTCAGAGAAACTGTCATCTACACCACTCAAAAGGTCTGCAGAAGAAGTCTCTAAATCTTCAGCAAGAGAATTAACCAACGCATTGATCGAATCAGACTTACTTTCTTCACTGGAATTGGAAGAATCTTTTTGTTGCGCTTTAAGGGACTCGATCTCTTCTTTAAGTGCTGCAATCTTCTTATCGCGTTCAATAATGTCAGCACCAGAACGGGATTCACGCGCTTCCTGAGTAAGGAACTTTTTAATGGTATCATCGATGGCTGAACTGCTCGTCCCAAGAACGAGCGGCTTGTAGCTCGAATCTAACTGCATGAGTTTGCGTTCTGCGAGCATAAGCTGTGCACGTGCAATCAAGAAGATCTTATGGTTATTGTCGGCTCGCGTCTTAGACTGTTGAAGCTGACGCTTTACTTGAGCACTTTCATCACGAATAGATTTGACCTCAAGTGCAATCTCTTTTTTCGCTTCATCGAGTTGTTCACGGTAACCTTTTTTAAACTCACTCAACTCAACACGAACGTCTTTGAGAGACGCCGTCAAAGAAGCATTCTCTTTTTGAAGTCTTTCTACGTCAGCACATTGATCAGGCGTTTCAACTTTTTTCGCATCATCAACAGAAGAATGAGCCGATTTTATTGCCTCACTCAATTTCTTTTCAAGATCTGTAATACGCGCATTTGCCTTATTCAGCTCAACTTTGGCTTCATCACGTTCATCGCGTAGCGTAACAAGCGCACGAGCATCACTGTCATCAGAATTGCGACGCTCTTTAGCATCTTTACGCAGATCTTTATTATCTTGTTTGAGTCTGTAATTCTCTTCTTTCAAACTCGCCAATTCGTCTTTAGCCTTTTCAAGCTTTTGCTCCAACTCACTCACAGGCTTAACCTCGGCAGCCGCAGCCTTTGACGCCTTCGCATCTGCCTTAGAAGCCTTTTTGGCTGACTTTTTATCAGCCTTCATCGTAGCGTTCTCAGTCGTTGCAGCTTCAAGCTTCTTCTTCAACGAATCGTTTGCTTCTTTTAGTTTTTCATTTTCGGATTTTATGGGTTTATAAGTCAGCAAATATTTGTTGCATTTAGTATTAATTATAATGATACCCACGACAGCTGCTAACAGAAATACAACCGCAATCCAAAAACCAATCTGATAATCCATACGTAACCCATGAAACAATTTCGGCATTCCAAACGAATACCGGCCACACAACACAACTGCACCGTAGAGAAACAACCGGCCTAGGCGCAGCATGCAATGAGGCAAAAGAATCAGCCGGCTTGCCGGCTTTAACCCTTAAATTAAAGAAATGTCAAATAATACACACATGTCCCCCTAACTTATTGACAAGTCATGCTGATTAGCGTTTAGAGTGCATCAACACGTCTGCAGGCACAAATAGCAGACAACAATATTTTTACTTAATCTTATAATTCTATTTATTATGTTTAATACAATTATTATCAAGTTTAACCAAACATACATTGTAAATTCAAATAATCATTTAACCCACATCATAATTTAGGTTATTCGTTACACACCCCATTAAATTTCATAACAAATCACATACGCGCGAAAGCAGAGAGGGTAGCGGCGTATCGACGGAGGCTCTACCATATACATCATCATAATATTGAATATAAGCCAAAGGAGATAGCCGCTCAGGGGGAGACCTCCCCCTCAATTCATAAAACACAAATCATTAAAAGGAATGACAATGAAAGCAGTTATACAACGCGTAAAGCGTTCTAGCGTAACAGTTTCGGGAGAATTAATCTCTGAGATTGGCCAAGGTTATATGATTCTACTTGGTGTAAGCGAGTGCGATACGATACGTGACAGAGATGCGCTCGTTTCAAAAATATCAAAACTTCGTATTTTTGCCGATGAAAATGACAAAATGAACCTATCCATTCGAGACATCGGCGGCTCAATACTTTTAGTCAGTCAATTTACACTTTGCGCAGCCTGTAGACACGGCAACCGACCTTCATTTAC
Source organism: Myxococcota bacterium (assembly GCA_045599585.1). Taxonomy (GTDB): domain Bacteria; phylum Myxococcota_A; class Bradymonadia; order UBA4248; family UBA4248; genus RGIG464. Next base: position 34,642 of record JAZRWH010000036.1, on the reverse strand, counting down.
CGCAGCCATGGCCCCAGCAAAAGCAGACGCAATGTATCAATCTTTCGGCGCAGAACTGGCAAAACTCGGAATTCCAGTAAAATACGGCATCTTTGGGGCAATGATGGATGTTGAACTCATCAACGATGGCCCGGTTACGATTATTTTGGAGTCCAAAGACGGCGTCATCCTCGACTAGACGCAAACGCGTCCTATATATAAAATCAAAAAAGCCGACTTATAAGTCGGCTTTAATTTATGTAAGATTAGAATTTGATGACAATATCATCTTCGGTATTTTCCTGACCATCAGGACCATACGACGTAATGATTGTCTTATTCCCCTGACGCTCATAGTTATATTCATTATCCCAGGCATCACGGGGAACTTCTTCGGCATCAAGAAGAGGATTACCATCGGGCGTTTTGATAAGATCCTCTAAACTAGCAGGATACTTTTTATAATAAACGCGATACTGTTTACAGGCCGATTTAAACTCACCGAGCGCCGTATTTGTCAATTCGACGTTTGCACGATCCATTGCGCCCATGACGTTAGCACCGATGACGACCATCAAAGCAGCCATCAACGTAATAACGATCATAATTTCAATAAGGGTCATACCCGCACGGTTGAATTTTTTTGTTTTTTTAGCGTGTTCGCGCCAAGCCTGAATAAATTCGTTCATGGTTTTCTCTCTATGCAGCAGAATAAAAGCGTTGGAACCAAATTCTCAAAACCGCCGAGGTCAACCGGCCTGGCGTTTCTAAGAAGAGGAACGGGCAAACACGAAAAAGTATGCCCTAAATTTTTTTCTAATATAAAAGTAGACGCAAATAAATACAAGTCATTGAAATGAATCACGAAACTACGCACCAAGCTAGCTTGTGCGCTTGCAACTGTGCTGGCTAGCCGAATCCATCCGAAAGTTGCATGATCGGGAGCATAATTGCGATAACAACAAAACCGATACTACCGCCCATTAAAACGATCATAAGCGGTTCAAGAAGTGCTGTCATTGCTTCGATCTTAGCGTTGACCTGCTGCTCCATTTCATTGGCAACGTTATCAAGCATCTGCTCGAGCTGGCCAGCGCGTTCACCAGAAGCAATCATATTGGTCATAAGCGGCGGAAACTGCCCCGAGCGTTTAAGCGGTGCCGAGAGCGAATCACCTTCGCGGATATTGTCAGCCGCAGAGTCTATGATCTTAGCAAGTTCTTCATTTTCAAGGATTGAGCGCACAATACCGAGCGCCTCCAAAAGCGGAACGCCCGAAGCGAGCAGCGTAGCAAGCGTTTTGGCAAATCGCGAGATCGAAGTCGTTTTGAGCACGTTTCCAAAAACGGGGATACGAATCTTAATATGATCCCACATTGCGCGCCCTTTGGGCGTTTCCTTCCATTTGCGGAAACCGTAGATCGCTGCACAAATTAGAATGCCGATAAGAAACCAATATTTTGTAAATATATTCGAAGTTGTGATCAGCATTTGCGTTATGCCCGGAAGCTCTTTGGACTGCTGAGCAAACATCTTCGTAACGCGCGGAATAACAAAAATAAAGATAATCGTCATTAAGATGGCACCGACGATCAACATGATCATCGGGTAGACCATAGCCCCAATAACTTTAGATTTCGTACGCTGCTGCGCCTCGAGAACATCCGAAAGTCGCTTCAAAACGATATCCAAACTACCCGAAGATTCACCGGCTTTGATCATACTAATGTACAGCGTATCAAACACCTTGGGGTGATCACCCATTGCAGCGGCCAAGCTCGTACCTTCACAGACTTTGGTTTTGACATCAGCCAGAACATCGCGAAATTTTTCGTTTTCAGTCTGTTCCGTAAGCGCACTCAGGCACTCAACGAGCGGAATTGCAGCGTGTTGAAGCGTCGAAAACTGGCTTGTAAACTCTTTGATCTCACGCGCACTAACGCCTGATCCAAAAGAAAAGCTAAATTTCGTCGATTTGGATGCTTCTTTTTGGGCCTGATTTTTTTCTTTTGCTTCGCTAAGAGCAATACCCTTCTTCAAAAGCTGTTCGCGCAGAGCCTGTTTATTTGCGGCCTCGCGCACGCCTTTCATTTCGCGACCAGCATTGCGTCCTGATGTTGCGTAGCCTTTATATTCGTAAAGCGCCATAGAAATAAATTCGTCTAATGATTACTCAAATGTCGCTATTAAGCATGCGTTGTTTAATAACGAACGAGGATATTTGATGATTTGGTTGGGGGGAAGTCTCCCCCTGAGCGGCTATCCTCTTCGCTGCAGGCCCGTTTGAAAAACGGCCTGCTAGCTCGACGATACGCCGCTACCCCCTCTTAAAGGGGACAAATACGATTTTATCCATAACATATTTACCCAAATACATGCCATTCGGATACATATGTTTTACCAGACTAAAAATAGGAATGGTCCAACAATTGATTAATTGATCGAATCCTGTGTAACACGAAGGACCTCGGCGATACTGGATTGCCCTGTTAAGACCTTGTCAACACCATCCTCACGAAGTGTCGTCATACCAACTTTTTGAGCTGCACGTTTGATGGTTGCAGCGTCTGCACGAGCATTGACGAGATTTTGAATTTCACTCGTAATTTCAAGCATTTCGTAAATAGCAGTTCGACCTGAGTACCCTGTGTTATTACATTCTTTACAGGCACCTGGGCGATAAATGACACCGCCTGCCCGTTCGAGCTGCGAACGAGAGATCCCCATTTGATCAAGGTCAGCCTGCGTCGGTGTATAGGGTTGTTTACAAACCGGGCAGAGACGGCGAATGAGTCGTTGAGCCATCGAAAGATACAGGGACGAACTAATGAGGAACGGTTCAATGCCCATATCGATCAAACGCGTAAAAGCGCCAGCTGCGTCATTGGTGTGAAGCGTCGAAAATACAAGGTGACCCGTCAAAGCAGACTCGATTGCGATCTGAGCCGTTTCGTGGTCACGAATCTCACCAACCATGATGACGTCAGGGTCATGTCGAAGGTAAGATCGAAGACCGGCTGCGAAGGTCAACTCGATATTAGGATTAACCTGCATCTGACTGATACCCGCCAACTGATATTCGACAGGGTCTTCTACCGTCAAAATATTTTTATCGGGCGTATTGATGCGATTCAAGCAAGCGTACAATGTCGTTGTTTTACCCGAACCGGTAGGTCCTGTAACGAGAATAATGCCGTTAGGCTGACTAATAGCATGCGTAATCACGTGATAATGTCGTTCATTGAACCCAAGATCTGCTAAGTCGTGCAAAATAGACTGACGATCGAGCAAACGCATCGTGATACGTTCACCGTGTGCAGCAGGTGCGGTTGCCACACGAACGTCGATGTCACGACCCGCGATCTTAAAGCGGATACGACCGTCCTGCGGAAGTCGTTTTTCAGCGATATTCAACTTCGACATGATCTTTACGCGGCTGACGATTGAACTATGAAAACGCTTTTGCGCGCGCATAACTTCTTTGAGAACGCCGTCGACGCGAAGTCGAACGAGTACGAACTCTTCTGCTGCTTCAATGTGAATATCGGAAGCGTGCTCACGAACGGCCTGCTGAAAGATCATATTGATCAGTTTAATAATGGGGCCTTCGTCATCGCTTGCAGCTCGATTAAGAATATCCTCGATCTTTTCGGAATCATCTTCCGTATCTTCTTTTTCTTTTTTGTCGAGGTTTCCTGCAATGACGGAAAGGTCACCGCGCTTATCGTAAATCGAAGTGATCAGCGCTTTAATAGATGCCGTTGTGGAGAGAATAATGACAGGTTCTAGTTTTGTAAGGCCACGAATAAAGTCAATGCTGTCAATATCGAGAGGATCATTAGAAGCCGTGTAAACATATTGTCCATTCACCTTAAACGGCATAATGCAACTGTCCATGGCCTTTTGATAATTATAATCGTCCGAAACGGTGACATCCACGTTTTCGAGATCAAACTGCTCCCAAACTTCGTAGCCGAACATGAGTCCTAGTGCGCGCATAAGATCGATTTCCTGAATGAGATTTTTTTCAATCAGGATCTGGCCTAAACGCTTATCCGGTTCAAGCTCTTGTTGTTCGAGTGCACTCTTTAAATTCTCTTGAGACAAACGTCCCTGAGACATCAATACTTCGCCCAGACGTCGACGACCAAACATAGACTATCCTCAAAAAAGCAGAATTAAAAAAGGCGGCGAAGCAATCAAACGCGACGCCGCCCGTTGTGTATTGGCTCAACTCGTTATATTCGGTTGTTATTCCATATAATCTTGAGCAAACGAATTTGCAGTGAACCAGCAGATAGGCATACCTTGCGGAATCACTGAGTTTGATCGCCGAAGGCGAAGAGGGGGTAGCGGCGTATCCCCTTCGCTAAAGGCCTAGGATGTGAAGTGTTGCACTGGCAACATCGGCCAAAAGCCTTTGGCGAAGGGGATAGACGCTCAGGGGGAGACTTCCCCCACCACAAAACAAAGTTACTTTATGAAAATCGCAATGCGACCCTAACTGAAGCGATGAAACTAACGTCCACCGCCGCTGCGCTGACCGCCTCGATTGGGACGATTGCCTCCGTTTCCGCCAGGACCACCGCCACGCATTCCGCCGGGAGCACCACCAAAGTTTCGATTGCCACCCATGGCAGGACCACCGCCACCGCCACCACCGTTGCCGCCACCAAAGCTGCCGCCGGAACCAGAATAGCCATCGCTAAAGCCATCGGGAAGTTCTATACCTTCGTCTTCAGGCGTAATCTCGATGATGGTCTGCGCCTCACGGATCGCATTGAGTTCGTCCTCTTTGGCATCGATGGCCTGATGGATTTCCTCAAGAAGACCGTGCTTTTTGTCATAATCGACGCTTCTCACATAACTGAGATCTTTGCGTCCGAAGAAAGAAACAAACTGGTCATGTTCTTCCTGCTTACGACGTTTGATCTTTTCGAGGTCACTGGAGCTCTCGATGATATAAGGCGTAAGCATGAGGAGTAGACTTTGCTTTGTAATTGTCGTTTCTGTGGAACGGAAAAGATAGCCCAAAACAGGAATATCACCGAGCAACGGAACTTTTGACACAGACTGGGATTCACTGTCTTTTACGAGGCCGCCCAAGACGACCGTCTGCTGATCGGGAACCACAACGACGGTCTTAATCTTACGCGTACGCGTTGAAGGTCCACCGAGGTCGCTGCCACCAGGCTTTACCTCTTCGATCTCCTCCTCAATATCGAGTCTGACCGTACCGCCCTCATTAATTTGAGGTTTAAGTTTAAGGGTCAAAGCAACGTCGACGCGTTCAATGGAGGTCGAACCATAATTTCCCAAGAGGCTTCCCAAGGCACTCGACGTCGTATCACCCGACAACGAGTTGACAAGAGAGGAAATATTGGAACCGGTACTCGTAATATAAGGAATACGTTCACCGACGCTGAATTCAGCTTCTTGATTGTCGAGCGTCAAAATCGTCGGCGTCTGAAGCACGTTGACGTCTGTATTCGTCTGTAAAGCTTTAATAACAGCGCCAATACCTGGAATAGGAATACCGGCTATTTCAAGCGTTGGGCCAACCAGAGCCATCAAGAAGCCTGGATTTGAACCGCTTCCCAAAAACATACCTGCTGCCGAGAGACTTGAGAGTGAGTTGAGCTCGGTACGGCCTGCAAAATAGCCGTCACCTTCGCTCGTATCATAAGTCCCACCACCGTGAAGCGCGATACCCAAGTCGCGTGTACGCTCGAGGCTAACTTCCAAAATTGCCGCTTCGACGTAAACCTGGCGTCTCGGTTTATCGAGTTCTTTAATAACATTTTTGATGGCCAAAAAGTCTCTCGGCGATGCAACAACGATAAGATCGTTCGTCGATTCATTTGCAACCAAGCTGACATTTTCGCTTTGAAGCGTTTTTTGTGCTGTGCTGGAATTATTCGAACTATTTTTCGAATTGGATCCAGAAGACATGCCGTTGATAAGCGAATTGAGCGCGGTATAGATCTCCTGAGCTTCGGAGTTTTGGAGATGAACGACATTAATCTTGCCCGAATCGGGAATTTCAACGTCCAGCTTGAGGATAAGACGTTTCATTTTTTCGTAGCTACGTTCGTTGGCTACGATGATCAATTTATTCGTTCGCTCGTCTGCTACGATTTGACTCACTTTGAGTTCATCCGACCCAGAGTTATTCGCGTTGTTGTTATTATTATTGCGCGAATTTGACTTCGTCGTTTGGAAAACCTGAGAAAGTAGTTTTTCCATATCCGTGACAGACGCATATTGAACCGGATAAACCCACAGTTTTTCGCCATCAGCACTACCGTTGTCCATACGTTTGATCAACGAAAGCATGCGGTTCACGGAATTGCCTGTATCGGTGATGATGAGCGTATTAGAGGCCGCATAGTCAATAATGACGCCGTTTGCCGTTTTGAGCTGATCCAAAACCGGTTTCAGCTGGCTAACATCGACGTATTCGAGTTCGACGACCTGCGTGACGAGCGCATCATTTGAAGGCACACTTGAACCGTAGCTTGGGGAGATCGGTTCTTTCGCGGCTGCACTGAGCTCAACAATCTTGTAGAATTTACCGCTCTGAACGACCGTAAGCCCATTCATCTGGAGCGCTGAGAGAAACGCCTGATAGGCTTCTGCTTGCGTTACAGGATTCGGACTAATGATCGTGATCTTTTTCCCGGCTTTTAACGAGTCCGCAACGATAAAATTACGCCCCGTCTGAGCACTCATCAGCTTTACGACATCGCTGAGCTCCGCATCACGAAAATCCAACGTAATCTTAATATTTTTGGGTGAACTTTTGACGTTAAAATCTTGACCAAAATTCTGCTCAAAATCTAGCGATTCACCAAAAATCACGCCATTTTCAACGCCCTGAGTTGTATCAGAACCTTTCGCTGCAGGCGCTTCTTCTGAAGCTGTAGACTCAACAGGTGCATTTCGCCTAACGACGCCAGGCGCTGAACGTTTGCCGTCGTTCTCTACGACCTGCGCTCCGTCGTCCTGGGCATAAGCACTGCCGCAAAAAGCCGATGTGCTCAGCATCATCGCAGCTGCTATCCAAAATGCTCTCATTTTTCTGTGCATTTTAATCATATTTCTCTTTATGTACTTGTGACAGAAACACCGGGAATGCCCCTGCACCTAAAAGAATACGGCGTTCAGGCACCGTGTACTTTGTATATTATTTAAGTCGGAACGTCAGAGTCTTCTTTGAACCGTTTCGGTAGAGCTTCACTCTGACGTCTTGACCTGGCGTCAGTGCTTCAAACAAAACGAATGACATTCTCTTTTGAGGCGTGTCGATCTGCTGGCCATTAACCTTTTCGATAAGATCACCTGTTCTAAACCCAAGCCGCTCAAAAATCGAATCCGCTTCGACCTTGCTTAGACGGACACCCTCCCATTGAGAAACTTTATAAACGGGGGACGAGTTTCGGTACTGTGTCAAACTTCCATTTACCATTAAGAGGATCCGGATTGCTGCGATTCTCTCGAAAATCCCGATTGCTGCGAATCACTTCCAGCGCTGCGCGTGAAATCTCGTAAGTATCGGGGCCAACCTGTTTGATCTCATCGGCACTGACGACTGCGACTGCGGCAGGCTTCTGCTCAACCGGCTTAGCCGCTTCATTCAGTTCTTCTTCTGTTTCTGTCGTACGCTTATCAAAGATCACACCGTTTTCAACGTCCTGTGTTGTATCAGAACCTGAGGCTGTCGATGCAACAGGTGCATTTTGCCGAACGACACCAGACGCTAAACGTTTGCCGTCATTCTCTACGACCTGAGATCCGTCGTCCTGGGCATAAGCACTGCCGCAAAAAGCTGATGTACTTAGCATCATCGCAGCTGCTATCCAAAATGCTCTCATTTTTCTGTACAGTTTAATCATATTTCTCTTTATGTATTTGTTACAGAAACACTAGGAATGCCCCTGCACCTAAAAGAATACGGCGTTCAGGCACCGTGTACTTTGTATATTATTTAAGTTGGAACGTCAGAGTCTTCTCTGAACCACCTCGGTTGATCTTTACGCTGACGTCTTGATCTGGCGCTAATGCATCAAAGAATGACATTGCCTTTTGAGGATTGTCGATCTGCTGACCATTAATATCGATGATCTGATCGCCTGTTCTAAGCCCAAGCTGCGCAAAAATCGAATTCGAATCGACCTCGGTTAGACGGAAGCCGTTAATACCTTTACCTTTGTAAACGGGTTTGATTTTCGGTACTGCGCCATACTTCGATTTATTCTTAAGAATATTCGGATTGTTGCGAATCTCTTCCACCGTTGCGCGTGGAACCTCATAAGTATCGGGGCTGACCTTTTTGATCACATCGGCGCTGACTTCTGCGACCGCTGCGGCTGCTTTCTGCTCAACAGGCTTGGCCGCTTCACTCGCTTTGATCTTTTCGATGACCTTTTTCGCTTCATTCAGGTCTTCTTCTGTCGTACGCGTATCAATGTACTCAAGGCGATCACCCTGAGTATGACGAATCATGTACACGCGGTTGCGTACGATGTTGACGATCTTTGCTTCATTTAAAAGATCATCGCCTTCCTGAAGATACTGCATGCGCGGATCGGAGCCTTCAAGAGGCATGAGCATCGCAATCGAATACCTTGGATCACTTGCGACCTGTGTCCCCTTCAGCAACACACGAAGATCCGTCAAGACTGGACGCTTCCCATCGACTGCAATTTCTTGCACTTCCTCGGGGATTGCTTCGATGACTTGAGGCTCTTCTGTCGTCTCTTCTTCCTCTATATTCGCTTTGTTATTGAATAAATCTCGGTTGTATACGACAAACTCTAAATCATCTTCGTTATTTTGTAGTTCAGCCTTCTTGGGTTCATCCGCAACCGACACTTCATAGGGCGTGATCGAAGCGATTTTCTTGCTGACAATGTTGCCGACACCGCGAGCTGATAAGAAAGCGAGTCCAATAACCGCCGCAACTATTCCAATTCGAATCGCTAATTTTACTTGTGATTCCATGACCTGCCCTACTCCGCCGCTCGAATGTTAATCGTGCGCTTCACGCCGCGATGCTCTACGACGATTGACGTCCTGCCTTGCTTGCCGGCCACCATATTCACAAACATCAGTGCCATTGGCTCCATATCTGGCTTCATACCATTGATCGTCAATAAAACATCACCAGAGGTCATGCCCAGTTTAGAAAACAATGTCCCCTGAGGTATCTCGACAAACCGATAGCCTGATACCTGCCCTTTTTCGATACGCGGCGATATGCTCAGTGCAATCGACGCTTCCTGATAGTGATACGCCTGATCGGCCATCGCATCACGTTTTACCACATAACTATTTTCATCGTTCTTCCAGATCATGTCATCTGTAAAAACAAGTAACGGCGAGTTCTCGAGACGCTCATATTTCGAGGGCTTGTAGTGCATCGGATAGTCTTTGGTGACGAGCGCTCCATTCAGAGAACCTGTTTCACCGATTTCCTGCGTCGGAACAAATCCCTCCGATAAAGATTCTTCCAGCAGCGCGTTGTCTATCGCGTTCTTCACGTTCTGCTGATTCGATTCTCTTGCGCGCTTCGTTTCGGCCTGCGACTGCGTTTGGATATAGTTCTCCGTTCCAGCTAAATCGTCAGATTGCTTTGCCATCTCGGTTTCCGAGGATGTAACACCCCAAACGATCATGCCGGCTAACACCGCCGTCAGCATCAATATCAGTATGAATCCACTCTTTTTCTTCACGCGTCAGTCTCTCGAAAAATCGACAAACAAAAACCAGTATGCAACTACAACCATTCACCCATTAACGCAAGTTTAAGCCAAATTTCCCCGATGCATTCCTTGCCCACTAAACTTGTCATACGTTTGAAATAGCCAACTTATTCCTTAAAATACGTACAAATTGCCTCCTGATTTTTTTATTTTCTGTTCGTTGGGGGAAGTCTCCCCCTGAGCGGCTATTTCTTTCGAAAAGTGCAGCTTCTTCGTCAGCTGCGCATGCTTGCTTCCTCGAAGCTGCACCCTTCCTCAAGAAATACGCCGCTACCCCCTCGTCGCCTGCGGCGCTTCAACCGCACTCACCTAGCGCATGTCGTTGCTCCGCACACATCATACGACAAGTTTATCCAACAACACCGCGTATCCGCTTGCGATCAAGCGTTCGATAACCTATCGCCTCATAAAGATGTCTGCTCGAAATACTTAGCTCCCCCTCCATATCAGCCAATGTTCGAGCAACTTTTAGAATCCTATTGTTGGCTCGCGCACTCATCCCCAGATGATCCATGGCATTACGCATAAGCGAGTGACCTTCACTGTCAAGCGCACAGTATTTGCGCAATTCTGATACGCCCATTTCTGCATTACAATGAATACCGCAGTCTTTAAAACGCTCTCGCTGTACCTCCCGACACTGCACAACGCGTTTTCTGATTGTTTCGGAACTCTCTGCCCCCCCGCCCTGATGTATCTCGTCATAACTGATCTCACTAATTTCCAGCTGGAGATCTATTCTATCTAAAAGAGGTCCCGAAATACGCGACTGATACTTCAAAATACACGATTCTGAACACACGCACGGCTTGCGCATACTCCCCAAATTGCCACACGGACAAGCGTTCATGGATGCAACAAGCATAAATCTCGACGGAAACACAACACTCTGTAGTCTACGCGTAATACTTACACATCCATTTTCCAAAGGTTGACGCAATACTTCTAGAGCATTTCGCCTAAACTCGGGCAACTCATCCAAAAACAGAACCCCATGATGCGCTAACGAAATCTCTCCGGGCTTAGGAAGTGGCGTTCCACCGCCAACGAGTCCCACATCACTAATCGAATGATGCGGAGCCCTAAAAGGCCTGTCCCGAACTAAACCACCTTCACGAAGATTTCCCGAAATACTATAAATCGACGTCGAATCAAGCGCTTCTTCAAACGACAAATCAGGCAATATCGTCGCCATACGCTGAGCCAACATCGTTTTGCCGCTTCCAGGCGGCCCAATAAACAGCAAATTGTGACCGCCACAAGCGGCGACCTCAAGCGCATGCTTAGGAATCGCCTGACCACATACATCCGACATATCAAGATGCCGCGCTTCACCATGCGGCTGCAGTGCATGTTCAGGCGCATGATATTCGGGTAATCCACGTTGTTGCACCAAATACTCAAAACACTCGCGAAGCGTTGCTGGAGCATACACTTTAATACCACTGACCAAGGCGGCTTCTGCTGCATTCGCCGGAGGTACTATGACAGCCTTAAGCCCTGAACGTTTGGCTGCTAACACTAAAGGCAAAATACCGCGAATCGGCCTAATTTCCCCTGTCAGCCCCAATTCACCCATGATCATTGTCCCATGGAGCAACCCAGCAGTCATTTCGGGTAGTTGGCCACTCGCGTACAAAATGGCAAGCGCAATGGGCAGATCGTAAGCCGAACCATCCTTACGGACATCCGCTGGTGCCAAGTTCAACGTCACAACTTCTGTAGGAAAATACAAATCTGATTCCATAAATGCTGATTTTACACGAACTTTTGACTCTCTCACAGCACCTTCCGCTAGACCAACCGTGTAAAAATTGCTCATTCCAAAACCGATCTGAACTTCTATCTCGACCGTAAAGCCTTCTACACCGCTCAGTGCACCGCTGATCGTTCTTCCAAACATGGTGTTCCTCCTCTTGGCTCGTTTATCCCTCTTCGAGTCGAGCCTGTTTTGCTCACGAGAGAAACCTTTTCTCCCGTAACAGTAGTGCCATCGAAAATCGTTTCGTTACGGTTTAAGGTGCATTTTTTTGAAATTTTTAGAGCAAACGATCTTTTAGATGCGTACAGAGCAAAATTCGCAATAAGCTCAGTTGAAACGTCATAAACAGCTTACATACGTTCGCCCCTCCAAAAAAAGGGTTCGTGCGTATTGAGCGAACGCGAAAAGCACGAACGGCGCGGCGTAATGAGCATAGCGAATTAGCTGCGCCCTAAGATCAAGCACGAGATAGGTGGCGCAGAAAAAGAAACGCCAGGCAAAAAGCCTGGCGCAAAGAAAAAGCACACCACCAAAGTATGCGTTTTTTAGTTAATGGCGCAGTTCATCGTATATGAAACGTCATTGTTATCGCTGCGGCACTCGATGGGTGCATTATCGCCAAACGTCAGAGCAAGCTCGCGAATTTGAACGTAAGAGCCGTCATTAACGACGTCAAACTCGAGATTTTCGGACTCACCAGCACGCAGATTCTTAGTCGTCTGTACCGATCCCAAAAGCTTCGACGTGCCCGAACCATCAAAGAGCCAAATGTTGACCTTGATACCCGCCAGCGCCGTTGCCCAACCAGCATTCTTTACGACAAAATAAAGCGGAGTACTTACATCGCAGCTAATCGGCGATGAGACGTCTTTAATCTGAAGATCTGGCAAATAGCTTGCGCCCGGTTGCACGTTGAGACGGAAGTTATTGAGTCCCTGCGTCGTCCAGTTGTTACGCTGTTTGCGAGGAATCGAACCATTATCCGAAACGTTTGTGACACTATATGCGTGTTGGTTGTAAATCTTACGCGTATTGACCCAGTCGCGATCAGGACTTGAAAAAACGCGGACACCGCTGATGGATACTTTGTGTCCTCCTTCCGCAATGATTTGTGAAACACAATCATCTAAGCCTGTATTAGCATCGAGGGCACAATACGTCGAGCCATTCGTTAGCGTATTGGCGCTAATGATAATCTCTGCGTGATCGTCATTGTTGACATCAGCAATAACGGGATATTCCCAGTGCGTACCATTCGGATTAAACTGGCAGAACTTAGTATCACCACTATTGCCGTCATACACGCGAAGATAGCACTCATCTGCGTAGACAGCTTCTGCTTTACCGTCACCATTAAAGTCGAAGATCGTCGAACCTGTCTTACGAGAAGAGTAGTCTTTCGTGCGTCTGAACCATTTGAGTGTGCCATCGTGTTCGAAAACAACATAGGCATAAGCGCCAGCCAACGTGATTTCGGGATTTAGATCATCGTCAACATTTGCAATATTGGGTGGTCCGCCGCCGCCATCATTTTTAATGCCGACGTTAACATCAGAAGGTTGGCTCCAATAATTCTCGCCGTTTATCGCTCTAAACGCCATAATGGTGTTGTTACCAGGACGCACTGTTACGAGTTCAGGTTCGCCATCCAAATCAAGGTCTGCGATCGCGGGATAACCGTCCAAATGATCCTTACGACGCCATAATTCGGTCATCGTTTTGTTTGGAATATCAACTTTAAAAACGACATTGCCACCGACGAGTTCAGGCAGACCATCTTTATCGACGTCTACAGCAACAGGGTAGTCACACTCCTGATGCCAGTACGCGCCATCACCACAGCTGACCCGTGCGATCGTTTCACCCGTTTGGCCATTGTAGATGTTGTAACGGCTATAGACTTCAGGCAGTCCGTCGCCATCAAAGTCGGCAATACCAGGCCCAGACTGACCGCATTCATTGTAGGTTCCCGTCGTACTCGCCCAAATAAGCTCAGCCTTATTGTTGTATACGGCCATTTTGAACTGTCCGGCTGCGTTGCGCGTACAGGTTGCGATTTCGAGTCCGGGGTTAGCAGGAATGATGTCACCAACGGCCGTCTGACTGCCGCCGTCCGTCATCGGATTACCGTTACTGCTGTAAAGCGTTTCGCCGGTTGCACCGTTAACAATACGAAGGATACCGCCACCAACGTATGTTCCGCCAGCCCAAGAGTTGAAGATAACTTCCGTCTTTCCATCACCATCAACGTCTGCGACCATTGGTGCGCTCATAACATTGGTATAATTTGAATAGGTTTGGGGTTTGAGGTCGCCACTTCCCCAATACCAAACGAGTGTCGGCTGAACGGCACCGCCAGTCGGTTTGGCCTCACACGTCGCACCTTTCGGCATCGGCAAACATTCCTGCGTGACGGTGTCACAGTACTGACCATTGTCGCACATATAATTGTCGACGCATTTCGTCTCGGGCGCCACAAAACACTGGTTCGACGCGCAAAATTCGCCTTCTGCGCAGCACACTTCGCTGCCGTCCTCGAGCTCACATCGCGCAAAATCGCACTTTTTACGGCATACTTCGTTTTCACAAACTTCGCCCTCGCCGCAGCAGTCATTACCGCAAGCTTTGTCGAATGCACAGCAATGCGATCGCTTTCCGCAGAAAGAATCGTCGTCACAACACTCGGTGCCGCACCAGTTCGCTTTATGTTCATTCACAATGCAATAGTCACCCTTGACACATGCACCGTCGTCGCTGCAAACTTCATCAGGCTCACAAAGAACGTCGCCGCATTGAATACGTGCTATGCAATAATCCTCGAGACAATACTCATTTTCGCCGCAGGCTAGACCGCCGCAATCACCTTCGAGCATACACACGCTGTCGACACAGATTTCGCCTGCATTGCACTTAATACCACCACATTTGCCCGAAAGTCGGCAACTGTCTTCGTAACATACTTCGCCCTCTTCACATGACAAGCCGCCGCAATCACCAGGTTTGTGGCAAATATCATAAAGACAGGTTTCTTCTACGCCACAAGCCAGGCCACCGCAGTCTCCCGTTTTATGACATACTTTATCTATACATACTTCATCACTGCCACACACCGTGCTCCCGCACAATGACGCGACTTCAAGACACATGCTGTTAATACACGTCTCATTTTCTTGGCACAAAATACCGCCACATAAAGAAGATTTGTTAACGCATCGATTGTCAAGACACGTCTGATCTTCTTGGCAGATCAAATTGCCACATTTACCGACTGGCGGAAGCTGTTCTGGCTCATCTACGCATTCGCCGTCTTGGCAGATTTGCTTTGCACCGCAGTCGTCCCTGCTTGAACACTGTTGCTCCGAATGATTTCCGCTGCCAACGGAATCGCTTCCACATCCAGAGAGAACCAGTGTGGCAAGCGCAATACAACTTCCCCAAAGAAGCTTGTTGCTGCTTTTCATCGTATTCTCCTCTCGATGAACAACATCGCAAAGTTCCCCCCAGAGCAGATGCTATTCATACTGAACAAACACACCGCCCTGTCTTTCGAGGGCGGCTCAACATATATATATACACAAGACGACTGCTGCTTTCTAGTTGCCAAACTCGCTTTTCTTTAAGAACTGCAACTTTTCCGTACAAACGCCTTTCTGTGTTTCAAATGCTTCACAAACTCGTTTAAGCTAATCTCTCTCCACTGAAATCGAATACAAACGACTCACGAGCGCATCGATACGTTCTATATTACGATCCAAACTCGCCTCATTGCGTTTGAGCAACGTAGACTGTACGGTCTTGAGTATCGACGCTAAAACGCCTTGATTAAGATCACTAAGATCGGGCACAGGCAGCTGGCTGATCATACTTGGCGTAAATTCAAGCCCGCCACAATAGCTGCTCGACATATATTTGGCTTTGCAGTAAGCGCGTACGATCGACGAATTGACAATCGCACCTAAAATAAAAAGATGCTCTACACTCGAGGCTCGAACATTTAGCGTCGCAACCGTCGACATCATGCGTCCCTCCGTATCGATCGTGCAGTCCAATAAATTCAGCCCCTTTATAATCAGTTTGGGTTGCTGCATTCGCTGAACATACGCCTTGCCAAACGCTTCTTGCAGCGCTTCGATAGACACAACGGGATGCGCAAAACTAGATTTGAGATAACGCATCGGCTTTTGTTTCCATAGCGAAATGTATTTGCCAATCAGCCCCGTATTAACGAGTATAAGATCACTTTGCTTTGGACGAGCACAGCACCTTATCAAGTCTTTTAGCTTATAAGCGTCAACGGGGCTCACACAGGCATAATCGCACTTTGCAAAATCAGACAGTTTGCACGGCTGCGCTTCAAGCGTTTTTATAATACTAGAAGGTTCCCTGAAATACTGATCTATCAAATAGGGCGGCTCAAGTTGATTTTTATCAATCGTTTGAACGAGACGTTGTTCACTTTGTTCGTACGCTAAAAAGTCGAGTTGTCGATTCTCAGTCTTTTCAAACAACGCAACCATTGCATCGACTCGTGCTGTCTTAAAAACAGTATTTCTTAGATGAAGCACACGACGCATGTGCGGAATCATACATTGCTCGCGAAACTTTAGCGCAAACGACTTCGAAAGCCACTTATCGGGAGTAATATAACACAAAATATTCTGTGTCAGAGCATATCCCATCGCATAAAAGGCCATATAAATATCAAAGCGTCGTTCGAGCCAGGCAAATCTTTTTTTATAGGCCTTTTTTTCGTCCTCACTCATTTTGACGCCGTAAGGCGGATTCCCGATGACAATATGAAAACCGCCAACTTGAGCAGCTAAATCAGGCAAAAGCGATGCCCCCAAAGCATTGCCAGCGACAAAATGCTTCTCAACGTCCGCGACATACAAAGGAACATGCATACTGGTCATGAGGGCAAACCATACACGCAGCCGAGTGATTGAAAGCGCTCTGGAGTCTATATCGACGCCCCACAAACAGTGTTCAACAAGGTACTTTTTGACTTCGAATGATGATTTTGATTGGTCGAGAGCCGTTAAACACGCGCTCAACTCACCCAAAAGTTCCAAAGGAAATGCCCCTGCACCAACCGCCGGATCACAAATGCGTACGTTTTTAATCCATTCAAAGACTGTGTTGCCCCCCACTTCACTTGTCGTGAACACCGCTGAATCATGTGTCTCCACGAACGCTTGAATGGCTTTCTGCGCCGATGTGCTTGCAATTTGGGACGTCAAATAGGCTTTTAGGCTTTCTTTGACCATGTATGCTGCAATCGCTTTGGGCGTATAATAAGCACCACTTTCGCTGTTCGTCTCTAAACTACTTTCGTACAGCATGCTAAAGATCTCTGGCGTCACAATATGCTTTGTCTTGCTCGAGACGCTTTCATCCCAAACGAAGCGGTAGCCTGACAACGCTTCAAAAAGTGGTTCAAACAACATCGTCGGAAAGTTTGCTGTTTGAGGATCAGTCGAAGATTCACCCAAAGGATCGTGCCCCAAACTAAACACGCGCAGATGGCGAAATCCTCGCAAATTGGCGTCATACGTTAAAATGCCGCCTTTTTTGTTGACGATCACCGACCATAAAGGATTGAGCACCTCAACGACAAACTGCTTTCCTTCTGTGCTCGCTTGTTGAAACAGCTTTTTTAGATGCAACGCATGTTTTGCAACACTTTTTTGATCAGACACACGGTTTGATCGAACCGCAATACACCCCCTGGCATCCAAAAAATGCAGGCAAACGATTCTAAAGATGATCGTTTCTGCGTATGCCTTTCGTGCCTCAACCGTCCACGTGTTGAGCAAAGGATCGAACAGATCTGAACGTGAACGGTTATTTTCGAGATATGCTCTCAAAACTGCACACTGCGCGGTAATGCGCTCGGTCAAAACTTCCATTTCCGCAAGTACCGTGTCACGCCTTTGCTCTTTAATTTTACGCACCGTCAAGGCCTATCCCCCGTATGAACCATCTGTCAATGATGCTGCCTTGAGCAGCTCCGTCGTTTTAGTACGCCTTGATGAAATTTGGCAAAATCGTACCTTACGCCTAAAGGGCATGCCTGGTTTGGCAACAGTCCTCATTCGATTCCAATGGCAGGAGCATCCTTTGCTTAGTTTTTTTAATGGGCTTCGCCTATTGCCTTCGGCAATACGGCTTCGCAGCGACCTATTGCCTTCGGCAATACGGCCGCTTTGTTTATTTTGTATCAAAACACTGCTGTCCCACAACTTTTCAGAAGAGTTCAAGTTGTTGATTTTTAATGGGTTCAGTCATTTTTGGAACAAGAAAATCCTCCATAATTGCGTTTGAGAATAAATTAAGACATATCCAATCAAGAATTTCTCTGATTGAATATTCAGTTTTGGAAACGAATTTAATGAGATATAATATTAGATCACTGCTGTCCCACGAAGTTTTCATAGAATACTCTGATAACTCTACAGTAGCTTTATTTTATCGATATATAGTCACTTCTAAAAATGAGAATAAGAAAAGTATAAAATTCTGTAACGAGCGCATTTCGTTACAGTTAATGAGAATATGTTGTGGGACAGCAGTGATATTAGATATAAGCAGAGCGCCTTTGGAGATGTTCGTCCCAAAGGCGCTCTGCTTATATAAACGTACATCATTTATAAGCACGCTCACTTACATGCGCTGCGTATTGAAGGCGAAGCCTGAAATAGCGAGCGCGCGTCGGGCGTATGTGCGAAGCACATAGCCCGCGCTCAAAATGTTCAAAACAGCGACATGTAAGCATAAAAGTGTTATACGAGCATGCCGCCGCGCTTTACGCGGCCATGAACTTTGTTAAGGATACTGATATATGTGCGGCATTACTGGTTGTGCAGGAACGCAAAACTGCGTCCCACTTATGATTGAATCTCTTGGTAGACTCGCTTATCGCGGCTATGACTCTGCGGGTGTAGCCGTCTGTGTGGATGGTGACATCGCGCTTAGACGCGAACACGGCAAGCTTGAAAACCTCATCGCTTTGCTCGAAAAATCACCAATCGAAGGTCTGACCGGTATCGGACACACGCGATGGGCAACGCACGGACGTCCAAGCGAATCAAATGCACATCCGCACCGCTACGGCAAAATCGCCATTGTGCATAACGGCATTATCGAAAATTTTATGGAGCTTCGCGCAGCCCTCGAAGCGTCGGGGCATATTTTTTCATCCGAAACCGATACAGAAATCGTCGCCCACCTCATCAGCGATGCTTATGAGGCTTCGCACGATTTTTCTTTGGCTGTACGCGAGGCATTGGCGCAAGTACGCGGATCTTTCGCCATCGTTGCCATCTGCGCTGATCGCCCAGACGAACTCATTGCAGCCCGTTTGCAGAGCCCCTTGTTGCTTGGCATCGGAGACGGCATGAACTTCGCCACGAGCGATATCTCAGCTGTACTGCCTTACACGCGCCGTTTCGTCTTTTTGGAGGACGGCGATTTTGCACGTCTTACGCCCAGTACATACACACTGTTCAACGCAAACGGAGAATCCGTCGAACGCGATGTCAAAACGATCTCATGGGATATTCATGCTGCCGAAAAACAAGGCTATCCGCACTACATGCTCAAGGAGATCTTTGAACAGCCCGCCAAAATTACCGACACATTTCGAGGACGCATTTTGAGTGAGTCCGCCGAAGTCAACCTCGATGACGACATCGAAGCCATGAAACTCGAAGAAGTTGAACGCATTCAGATTGTCGCCTGTGGCACCAGCTATCACGCGGGACTCGTCGGCAAATACCTGATCGAAAAAATGGCTCGTCTACCGATTGATGTCGATGTTGCAAGCGAGTATCGCTATCGCGAACCGATTTTAAGCGCAAAAGATGGATTTATTGCGATCAGTCAAAGCGGCGAAACGGCAGACACTTATGCGTGTGTCAAAATGGCACGAGCCGGTGGTGCGCGCATCCTTGCGATCTGCAACGTCATTGATTCAAGCATTCCTCGTGCATCCGACGCTGCATTCTATACGCGCGCGGATCCCGAAATCGGCGTTGCATCAACCAAAGCCTTTACGACGCAAGTTGCTTCACTCATGCTACTCGCGATACACCTCGGACGTAAACGCGGTACGCTTTCCCCCGAGCGAGCTCGCGTCTGTCTTGAGGCACTTCGTATGGTTCCCCACGAAATGGAAAAGATGCTCGCTCAGTCAAAACGCATTCGAGAAGTTGCGCAAACCCTGCTTCGCGCCAACTCTTTTCTCTACCTTGGGCGAAATGTGCACTACCCCATCGCGATGGAAGGTGCACTTAAACTCAAAGAAATCAGCTACATTCATGCCGAAGCTTATCCGAGCGGCGAAATGAAGCACGGCCCGATCGCTCTGATCGACGAAACACTACCAGTCATCGTCATTGCCCCTCAGAATTCCACGTACGAAAAGACACTTTCCAACTTGCAAGAAGTTCGCGCTCGTGGTGGACGCATCATCAGCATTGTGACCGAAGGGGATGAATCGCTTTCGAAACTGTCCGAAGCCGCCTTTGCCATTCCCAAATGCGACGAGTTTGTTCAGCCGCTCTACAGCGTTCTTTACCTCCAACTGCTCGCTTATCACTATGCGGATCTGCTCGGTCACGACGTAGATCACCCCCGCAACCTCGCCAAATCCGTTACCGTCGAGTAATTATGAAACGCACGCTCCTCATCCTTGCCTCCTTTTTGGCCGCCTGGTTCATGCCTTTCGCACCCTCAGAAGCGCAGGCTGAACCAACGATTACATCTGGCATCACAGAAGATCCGGCACACCCGTGCCTGCGCGGTTTTGCTGAGATCGGTTTCGGAACGCTGTTTGGTACCGTTGCCGGCGGCGTGCCTTTCGTGACAACTTTGTTTGTAAAACACGATGTACCGCTCGCGCTCGGGTTGGGCGCGGCCCTCTACCCCGCTGGCGTCGCCAGTGGTATGATCATGGGCGGATACCTGACCGATTCCTACTCAAACTACTGGGCTCCCTTCGTCGGCGCCTATGCGGGCGCCATTTTTGCCGATGTCACCGCCTACTTCATTGCTGACGATTATCCCAACTTTGCCGCGCTCTTCGTACTCGTCTTTCCTATCATCACGGCAACTATCGCGACCGAGGTCTCACACACGCACCACAAACGTGAAGCTTACTACCCAGTTCTCATCACGTTCCCATTCTAAACACAAATAGGCAGCGAATTTACTCGCTTTCCTCTTTTTTATGTATTCGCTGCCATTACAATGACGATCCACGCGATCCGTAAGCTAACCTTTCACAATTCTACCCATCCAGGGACATACGTATGCTTAACAAACTCAAACAGTTTCTTCAGTCTCTCCGTACTTCACAAACGATCGAATATGTCCGATCTGAAGACTGGGTTCAGCCCCCCAGCTGCGCTACAAAACTGTCCGCAGGAAGCGATCTGCGCAGCAGAGAAGAACTTACGATTGCGCCACACGCCCGTGCCCTCGTTCACACGGGGCTTTCGCTCCGAATCCCAGAAAACTTCTTTTTGGATCTTCGACCTCGTTCGGGCCTCGCGCTCAAACATGGCATTACACTCCTCAATACACCTGCCACCATTGATGCCGATTACCGCGGTGAAATCATGATCCTACTTTTTAATACAAGCGACGAACCCTTCGAAATCCATGTCGGAGACCGCATTGCTCAGGCGCTCCTCATGCGCCGCTATGATGTTACATGGAAATCAGTCAATTCACTTGACGATACTGAGCGCGGCCTCAACGGCTTCGGTTCGAGCGGCAAATAACAACCACGCCGGTTAGCTGTGTTTTCAAGGCTGTAATGACCTTAACCACGCTGGTTGTTACTGCTTGGCCGAACTAAATAAAAAGCAATAAGCGCATGAACGCGAAGCGTTCGAAGCGCAAGGCGTTCATCATGTCTTGGCGCATAAGCTACCGAGTGTTCACGCGGCTGGAAGCCGCCGACTTGAGTAACCCTGCCCGTCGAAACCGAAGGCAAGACGGGCGGGGTATGCGACATCTCCCCCACCTTTTTGCCCGCGCGCCGAAGGCGTGCGGGCTCCTCGGCTGACCTAAAACACGCCGGTTAGGCAACAGCGAAGCCACGCTAAAATAGCCCGCGTATTTGCCGACTGGCAAATAGCGGGCTAGGCTCGGCGTATGAAATAGCCGAGCCCACAATAGAACACCTTTCGGCCCTTTCTCGAACGCGTAATTCAATGGCAACAACAATGACAGACAACATTTTGACACATGAAGAAGTGATCCATACGGGCAGGCACTTCGACGAGCTTTCGTACAACGCGAACATGACGCAGGTTTTAACAGACTTTGAAGTTTGTGGTGGCCAACCTTTTGCCGGACTGACCTATGAACTCACGCGCACACGCAAACTCGCTTGGTACGCCTGGTACAACGATGGCGTACGCGACGGCATCATGGTCGAATTTGATGCACAGGAGCAGGTCAAACGTATTTGCCACTATCAAAAAGGCGTTTTGATCGAATAGTGCACCAACCCTGAATTTTTGGCTTTTTGTGCACTGCATGCGAAACTCAGCGCGTTTTTGACGTCTTCGTTTCAACGAGGGGAGTAAGATGGTTGCAGCAAAACACTTAGAAGAACACGATCCGGCAGCAGATTTCAAGACCGGTCATGTATTTGGAGACAGATTTAGAGTCGAGCGTCTCATTGCCGCTGGCGGCATGGGATTCGTTTATATGGCGACAGATCTTGAGCAGCAACAGCCAGTGGCGCTCAAGATTATGCGCACGTCGCTTCAACGTGACCCTGTTGCCATCGAGCGTTTTAGACGTGAAGTGCGTACGATTCGACGCCTCATGCATCCGAACACGATCGAATTGATCGACTATGGTGTGACGGAAGAAGGCTTTATGTTTCTGGTCATGGAATGGCTCCACGGCAAGGATCTGCGCGAGATCATGCGCATCAAGCACCATTTGTCGGCCATAACGGCGACGCGCGTGGCACTTCAAGTGTGCTGGAGTCTTTCGGAAGCGCATATGAAAGGCATCATTCACCGCGATCTTAAGCCCGAAAACATCTTCATCATGCACAACCCTGGCCCGCACCTCCGCATCAAGGTTGTGGATTTCGGATTGGCCAAAGTTGTCAGTGGTCCCGAGAGCGGCGAACAAATCACACGCGGCGGCGTGGTATGCGGAACACCGGAATACATGAGTCCAGAGCAGGCCAAAGGCGAAAAACTGGATCCTCGTAGTGACGTTTACGCGTTGGGCTGCGTCATGTTTGCAATGCTCGAAGGCGATGCGCCGTTCCGAGGCAAAAAAGCGCTGGATGTTGCAATGATGCACATCAACAACGCGTTCCCTCAGATGAACGAAAAAATCCCCGAAAAGCTTCGCGGCATCATCATGAAATGCGTTGAAAAGCGCGCCTCTGCACGTTACCAAAACGTCAATGAATTGGCCGCAGCACTCGAAGGCTTTTTGGATCCGTTTGAGAGCAAAAAGCGCGAATCGACGGACGTTTGGAGCATTCGTCGTTCGACGCCGCCCTGTGCCGCTGATGAGCGCGTTCAAGCCATTGCGCAGGCCGTGGCAGAAGGACAACCGACCAACCTTTCGGTGCGCGCTGAGTACGAAAGACAGGAAGCCCGTAGCGAGACAAATGTCGTCAAACGTTCGCGCTCGAATCCCGCGCAGATTCGTGCTCAGGGACGCAAACCGTTGAATAGCCAATGCATCCGCCTCAAAACGACACCGACCCTGACCTCTCACTCCAAAACGATCAAACCGGACAGCCCTACCCCGCAGAAGCCCCAAAAAGAAAGCTTCTTCAAACGCTGTCTCAACCGCATCCTTTAATTTTTAGGGGGAGGCGTCCCCCTGAGCGGCTATTTGCTTTGCAAATACGCCGCTACCCCCTCTGCCTACGGCACAAGACGCCCCTTTTCTTTGTTTACGAGCGACGCTTCGGCGCCGCTTTTTTATTACCCAAACCACCCTTTGTCTGCCTTGACGAGCCCAACGCAGTTTTAATTAAATATAGAAGTCATTATGAACGAATCGGCCATTATACAAATGATACATGACGTCTTTCCCGACGATGAAGCGATTACGCCGTTGGGAATCGGCGACGATTGTGCCTTCGCAGCCCAACCTGGCCACCTCATCACGACCGATGCAAGTGTCGAAAATGTTCATTACGACCTACGTTACGTATCGTTTGCGGACGCGGCCTATCGTTGTTTGGCTTCGAATTTGAGTGACATTGCAGCCATGGGCGCGCATGCCAGTGCTTGGACGCTTGCACTCGGCCTCAAACCGAGCATGCACGAGGACGAAGTGCGTTCGGCCATCGAAGCCATGAAACGTTGTTTGCAAGATCATCAGTCAAAGGCCTGGCTTATTGGCGGAGACGTCGTTCGAAGCGAAATGTCGTTCTTTTCGATTACGATGTGGGGAGACTGCTGCGAAGGTGAACGCACCTGGCCGCCCGTCACGCGACGGGGCGCAAAACCAGGAGACAAAATCGTCCTGTTGGGCACGCCTGGACGTGCAGCTGCTGGCTTCGACGGTCTTAGTCAAGGCCACGCCATCCCTGACACCATTGCACGCGCTTTTCTTCGTCCACGCGCGCTCACAACCCTCGCTCCAAAACTCGCCGAACGTAATCTGCTCCACGCCATGATGGACACTTCCGACGGCCTCTTTACCGATCTACCGCGCATGTTGGCGCAAAGCGGCGCTGGCGCACAAATCGAACTTGAAGCCTTCGATAAAATCCTCGATGAAGACCTCAACAAAGCGGCTCGCGCTTGCCAAAAATCGCCGTCCCACTACAAAATCTTTGGGGGCGAAGACTACGGACTCCTAACAGCCATCGACGCCGCAAAGGTTGAACAGGTGATGGATTTGGCGTATTTAGAAGCTATCCCCGTGTCTGTCGTCGGTACAATAACGCTGGCGCCCGGCTTGGTGTGGACGCGAAACGGAATCCCCGTTTCACTTGACGACTTCAGTTTTAAGCATTTCTAACCACGCCGCATCAAGCTATACACGCATCGATGCTTCGTACAGGAAACTCCGTTATGGCCATTACCAAAGATCGCCAAGCTCAACTGGCTGAACGCGTTGCTAGACAGAACCGCATTGACGTCACCTGCGTCGACCCTATTTGGTCACCCAAAGTCAATGTTCCCCAAATGGAACTCTTGATCGCATGCCCAATTCAGCCTAACCCTGTCGTTTTGTTGCCAGAAATGCGTTTTAAGACGTTTCTTAAAATGGTGCTGGAGTGTCTGCCTCCCGTTGGCAAACTGATGATCGTCGATACCGTTAATACACGCTTCGAATCGATTCGAAACGACTTTCCCAATACACAGCACTATAGCTTGTATTACTCGGCTCAAACGCTTAGCGCCCTCAACTACAGCGAAGGGATCTTCAACGCCGTCCTGACACAGCCTAGCATTCCTACGCTAAGCCAATCTGAACGCATCTACCCCGAGTATGCCCGTGTCATGCGCCCAGGTGCACGTTTTGTCTGTGCAACGCCTTTGTGGGGCTCTTTTCCGCAATTCTTTGATATTCTCGAAGAATGCCTTCTCAAGCTCTCGCCAACGGAAGCCAGTACCAACGAAATCTGCGAAACCATGCTGATTGACTACCAAAAACACATCATGGAACAATCGCACCTGAGGCTCGACGGCAGTGATCTCGCCGAATTTGAAATCGAATTCGAAAGCGTCGAACAACTCCTGTTTTCGACACTCATCGAATCTAACTTCTTGAGCTATTGCCTTTCGATCCCGCTGCAAAAAGCTGATCCACGTCAGTTGCTCATGCTCGTCGTACGGGCTTTTCACCACTATTACCAAAATGAATCCATCCGCGTGCCGTTTAAGGTCGCCGTTTTATCTGCCTTCCGCAATGAAAATGCCTAGAGCATCACGATATCCCCTCATGCGAACATGAGGGGATTATTTTTTGACGAACGCGTTTGATGCTTTCGATAAAACAGAACCCTGACGCTTACCCCTAGGCATGCGTTTACAAAGCCCAAAATCAAAACAAGGATCTCAAAATGATCAAACCAAATATTGTTAAGCTTCACATCGATGAACGCACAGAACACCGTCTTCGTCGCGAAATGCCGTGGATTTTTTCTAAATATGCGGATTTCGGCAACATCACACCCAACAACGGCGATATCGTCGCCGTCTACGGCAAGCGCGATACGTGTATCGGCATTGGTTTTTACGATGCCTTTAGCCCAATACGTGTCCGTATGATTGGCAAAAACGTCAATTTTTCGCGCGAATACTTTGCGCAAGCACTCGAAGCAGCTTTGGAACGTCGCGCAGACGCCGAAATTGCATCGCGTGACACGTCTGGTTTGCGCCTACTCAGTGGCGAAAGCGAAGGTCTGCCAGGCCTCGTCATCGACGCTTATGCCTCTACTTGGGTTCTCAAAGTCTACACGAGCGTTTGGATTCCCTACCTCGCGAATTTCATCGATGTGCTTAAAGAACTCTGCTTCGGCAGCTCGTTCCCCGTTCCAGGCGCCTACGCCCTTTTGCCGACGCGTCTCATTCTTCGTTTCGGACGAGAATGCCGAGAACGCTTTGAAAAAGCCGGATTTCGTGAAGCTTCACTCGTCGTTGGCAACGACAACACGCCCTACGCCGACTTTTTGGAACACGGCGCGACCTTCAGAGCTCAAGTCTTTCAAGGTCAAAAAACGGGTTTCTTTCTCGATCAACGCAACAACCGTCAACTCATCCGCTCGCTAGCCAAAGACAAAAAAGTCCTCGATATCTGTTGCTACAGTGGCGGTTTTTCGATCAACGCAGCCATCGGTGGCGCTTCGAGTGTGTGGAGCCTCGACGGAGACAAACACGCCCTCGAACTCGTTCAACAACACTACGAACTGAACGCCTCCAACCCCGGCGTAACCAAAAGCGAACACGTTCCCGTCAAAGCCAACATGTTCGAGTGGATCGAAAAAGCTAAAACGCGCAAAACAAAGTTCGACCTGATTATTGCAGACCCACCCAGCTTCGCGTCTTCGCAGGCACAGCTTCCGACAGCCGAAAAAGCTTACGTTAGACTCTTTTCAGAAGCCGCTTCGCTGCTCTCCCCCCAAGGACAGATCCTTTGCTGCTCCTGCTCATCCCACGTCGGTGGAGAAAAATTTGCCGGATTGGTTGAAAAAGCCCTCAAACATCGTACACTGTCAGCTATTGACTACACAGGCCTGCCTGCGGATCACGTTGCAAGTTTTGCCGAAGCCCGTTATCTCAAAGCATGGCTCATTACCGTTAAGTAGAATTTGCTATGAAACCCAATCTCGAAGGCGTCAAGATCATCGCCAAAAATAAACGTGCCTACTTCGATTACAGCATCGAAGATAAATACGAAGCTGGCCTCGTACTCGTCGGCAGCGAAGTCAAAAGCATACGCGCAGGACACATTTCGATCGGTGAGTCGTTTGCCAAGTTTAGCCAAGATGGTGAACCCGAACTCTTTTTGATCGGATCGCACATTGCCGAATACGAATGGGCAAATCGCAATAACCACGATCCCCTACGTCCCCGCAAGCTTCTGCTCCACAAACGTGAACTCGCTAAAATTTCTCAACTTCTTGACCGTCAGGGCTTGACGCTCATCCCGCTCTGCGTGTACTTCAAACATGGACGCATTAAAGTTGAGCTCGGCTTAGGCCGCGGCAAAAAGAATTACGACAAGCGCGAATCACTCAAACTCAAATCAGCTCAAAGGGATATTGAACGTGGAGATTAAGCCATTTCGTACAGAAGTTACTTCTTTGGTCATCCAGTCCCGCAAACGGACGACCGGACGCGTTCGCTGGTATAATCATACGCTCTGCTACGGTTTTGTTCGTGAAGACGGCGTCGACGAAGACATTTTCTTTCACCGAAGTGCCATTCAGGTGCCGGGCACTCGCATTCTCCGTAACGGCCAGCGCGTCTGCTTTGAGCGCTGCATCTCTACGAAAGGCATCATCGGCATGAACCTCGTTCCCATCGCCGAAGACGTCTCTGCCCTTCTTGAGCAAAAACTCGCGAACATCCCCAAAGAATAACGGTACTGCCCTCCCTTCACTTACGTCACGCATTGTGGCTGTGTTTTGCTGTGGGCGCTGCTATTTCGCTGCGCTCAATACGCTTGCGCCAAGCTCGCTATTTGGCTTCTGCCAAATACGCGAGCTTTTTTGTTTTGCTGGATGCGCCGCAGGCGAAGAGGGGGTAGCGGCGTATTTGCTAAGCAAATAGCCGCTCAGGGGGACGCTTCCCCCTAAAATTTAAACTTTCTGCAAAAAAATATATAAGCCATCCACGCATGCTGCAGTGAAATGCATTTTTTTGCAAAAATGATTTGCAAGCCTGTGGAAAACTCACTAAAAGCACGCGGCTTTTGAACGTGGTGTTCAAAAGAAATGTCTTTATTTCCGGTAAAACTTGGACCGGATAATCGGGATGGCGGCGCGATACGACGCGTAACGGTCCCTGGAGGAAAAAATGTCTAAAGCAATTATTGGTCGTAAACTTGGTATGACGCAGATCTTCACCGCCGATGGCGACAGCGTTCCTGTTACCGTCGTCAAAGTTGGCCCCTGCAAAGTCATCCGCAAAAAAACAGCTGATGGCAAAGATGGCTACGATGCACTCGTCGTGGGTTTTGAAGATGCCCGAAGCGCAGTCGTTGATGGCGAAACCAAGTACAAAATGAACAAAGCTGAACTCGGTGTCTTCCTCAAAGCTGGTGTGGATCCCATGAAATCCGTTCATGAACTCCGCGTCTCCAGCGACGAAGCTGCCAAATACGAAGTTGGCGCCGAAATTCGCGCTGATATCTTCGTTGCCGGCGAAAACATCGACGTCATTGGCACCAGCAAAGGTCACGGCTTCACGGGCGTTATGAAACGTCATAACTTCCAGGGTACGAACCGCACCCACGGTGTTCACGAATACTTCCGTCACGGTGGCTCCATCGGTACGACCTCTACCCCGGGCCGTACGATGAAAAACCGCAGAATGGCTGGTCAGGATGGTAACTCCCAGGTTACGATCCAGAACCTCAAAGTCTTCAGCATCGATGCCGATCAGAACCTCATCCTCGTCAGCGGTTCCATCCCTGGCGCCAACGGTTCCCTCGTCACCGTTCGCACGGCTGTCAAAAAAGGTATGAGCATCTAATCTCTGCCTCGCTTGATTAAGACGACTTTAAGCCCGTTTTCTCACGAAAACGGGCTTTTTTTTGCGCCATTCTGTTTGCACACTACACCCGCAAACGGGTATAAGCTCAAATGTATGCGCGTTGAATCGCGTCGTGGGCTTATTATGCATTTTTGATGAACGGGCGGGTGTGGCTGTGCTGTTGACCGAAAAAACGTCTGGCTTTTGGTGGCGTCTGCAGACGGTATGTCTGGGCGCTGTTCTTCTTTTATGCCTCAGCTGTCTCGCCGTCAGCTACATCGTTCCCAGATCCGCGATCGAAACAAAACAAGGCGAAAACATTATCGTCGCACGCGCTCCCGAGGATTCAGAGCTCCACAAAGACGACATCATCATCGCTGTTAACGGCCGCCCCGTCTCTACACACGCCGAACTCTATTACCTATTTGCCAAAAGCGGTCATCAGGCCGAACTCACGATACGACGCACGGGGACCGTCACACGCCCCCTCAATGCCGCGTCTTTTGCTCAAACGGACCTACCCGTTGGCCTCTCCGAATCTGACAAGCCGCTCGCCATTAGCTACGGTGACGCTTATACCCCCCTGCAAAACGTCGATATCGATCAACTCAAAACGATCCTCGAAGAAACTCAACAAACGGCTTCCGTTATCTTCGAACGACCTTCCGAAGAAAAATCTGTCACGCTCCCGCTGCACAAAGCCTTGGGCAGAACGATTACCCTAGCGAGTGTGCTGCTGTTTGTTGCACTCATGGGATTTGTTTGGATGCGTACGCTTTCGCGAAACGAAGAAATTCGAGGCTGCCGCATCAACCTTGTGCTCGCATTTGCAGCTTCTGCTATCTTATGGGCCGCTTTGGGTTCGACGTTGCTCGCTATGCCGCTCCTCTTCCTCCTAGGAATGGTCGGCATGACCTTGTTTAAGGCTTTCGATATCGACTTTCATCTTCATGATGGCGGAAAACATTTCGATTTTTGGACGCGTACAGGCCTTTTTGTCGCCCCCACGCTCCTCATCGCAGCACCAATTATAATGTGTGCCTTCGAAATGCCCATGTACTGGGGGGCAACGATCAGCCCTCACCACGAAATCCGACTCAACGCGTTGACGCTCCTCCCTTACCTGCTCGTCATCGCTTACACCCTCATCGATGCCGGCATTTCGGCTTACCGCATCTACCACGGGCGAAAACTCATTCCCCGAGATATCGCGCTTTTCGTTGCCGCACTCGCGGCTTGTGCTGCAATTTTCCTCATCTGGAGCGATCCCTCTGGAACCCGATGGCTCATTGTAGCTTCTATTATTATTCAGTGTTTTGGTGATACCATTGAGTGTCTAGCTGCACGTAATCCTAAAAACGAAATTTCATTCAACGACGATCTCTTTTCCGCTGAACCAATCCGAGAAGCCCTCAAAGAAGCCGATGAAATTCTCGGCGGCAATTGGGTCGTTCAAGCCGTTGTCGATCGCCCAGAACCCCACCACGTCGTCGGTATCGCTCTTGGCACAGATGAAACCAACGATGTTAACGGTCTGTCACTCAATATTCTCTCCAAAACCTGGCGTGACTTCCTCGAAATCTACCGTACAGACGGCATGGATGATTCTGCAGAATCCCCTGCCAAAGGCATCGCCGACCGCCTCGGCATTGTCTGCGTTCTTCCCATATCAGAAAAGATTGGTGGATCTATGACGCAGGCTGCCCTCCTCGTCAGTACGCGTGAAATCCCCGACCAAAATGCTGGCACCCCAATCGCTCCCAGCGTTTCGCAACGTGAAGCCCTACGTACAATTGCGGATCAACTCGCATCATCCGAGATCGCCCTCGTCTACCTTTGCGCCGAAATGAGCATCGAATTCTTAGGCGACGACCTCGACGAAATCGCTGCGCGTGTTCATGAATCCGCTGCTCTCCCCCACGAAACAGCCTCATTCCCTCGATCGCTCCACGACCCCACCGTTCCGCTCAAAGCCTCCGAAATTCCTCACGGCCTCCTCGACGAAGATGATATCGCTCAAGAAGACGAAGTCGAACCAGTAACGTCTTCACATAGCAGCTCCGACGATTACAGCACCAAAGTTTTCGAAGAAGAAATGAGCCTCCTCAAGAGTCAGGTTCATACGCTCTGCAGTATGCAGATGCGCGCTTTGTCACTCGACGAAATCGAATTTACCAAGGCTCAATCAGCCGCTCTCGAAGACATTAAATCTCTCGAAACGCCCATTATCATCGCTGGCGAACGCGGTACAGGCAAGACACTCCTCGCGCTCAGTGCGCATCAATCGCATAGCGCAGGCCCCTTCCTCCAAATCGATGCCGCCGATATCCCCGAAACAATCCTCGCACTTGATATGTTTGGCGATTCCGAAAACAACGGCCTCATTAAAAGTGCCGTCGGAGGCAGTCTTCTCATCAAAAACGTCGACAGACTCTCCACTGCGATCCTCAGCGATATTATGGAAGCCATCGACAACGTCGCCTCGGAGGGCTCCGTCGATCTTTACATGACAATTACCCTCCGCGATGAAGAAGTTTCAACCGTCAAATACGAGCGCGACCCCCGAGAACTTCCAGCTCGCTGCCGTGAACTCGCGGAACACTGCGACGCCGAAATCGTATATATTCAGCCCATCCGCGAACAATCTGATATACTCAACGTCGCCGAATTCTTTAGGCAACGCCAAGCCATGCGCATGGAAAAGAATGTCCTTTCTTTCGATGAATCCGCACAAAAAGCCATCACGGTCTACCGCTGGCCAGGCAATATTCACGAGCTTCGCTCCGTAATCGAACGTGCCGTGCTCCGCGCGTCAAACGAAACGCTCTCGCTCGATGACCTCGGTGCTGACTTCGCTCGACTCATCGACAGCGACACTAGAAACGCGGTCCTCAAAGAAGCTGATATCATTCAGGAACAACTCGAGCACGCGCAACAACACAATCAACAGCTTCAATCCCTCGTCGATCGACTCAATGATCGCATCCGCGAATTAGAAGCTGAGCCGACCCCCGCTGCCGACGATTCTATGCTCGACGGCGAATTCGATGTCGTCGAAAAACGCCTCCTCACGCGACTGCTCAACAAATATCAAAATGATCCCGAGGCTGCCGTCGCAGCTCTCAATACAAACCGTACCAAATTCTTTAACAAATTACGTAAATATAATCTCTTATAGCATATATAAATGTTATAGGGTCTACGTGCGAACGCTATTCGCTCGCGCACTCATCACGGCCTCGTGCCATTTCTCAAAAGGAGCTATTATCATGGCCAAAATCGAACGCGAAATTACACATCACATGTCCCTCGACTCTGCCAAATCCGCAGCCGAAAACCTCGTTTCTAAAGTTCAGTCTCAGTTCTCCTCCTTGGTCAAAGAAGTCAAATGGAATGCTGACAAAACCGTCTGCGACGTCAAAGGTTCTGGCTTCACGGGTAACTTCCAGATCAATGACACCACCGTTAAGATCCTCATCGAACTCGGCCTCCTCACCAGCGCTTTCAAAGGCCAGGTTGAATCCAAAATCGATGATTATGCCAAAGATCTTAACAACGATTCCGCGAAAGCCTAATTTCGCTTGATCATACAAAAAGGCGCACATTCGTTGCGCCTTTTTTTTGCGCTGCTATCGGCTTCGCCGATACGCACGCGCCACGCGTCGCTTCTCCCTCGCCGGAGACGCAAAAATTTGCGTCTCTACTCGGTCAATACGCGCCGCGAAACTGCCTTTATAATAAATCAAAATTAAAGCTATTTATTAGTATAATACTCAATCACTGCTGTCCCACTAAAATTTTATAAAATGCTCGGACAACTCTACAGTAGCTTTGTTTTTTCGATATCACTGCTGTCCCACGAAGTTTTCATAGAATACTGATAACTCTACAGTAGCTTTGTTTTATCGATATATAGTCGTTTTTAAACCTGAAAAAAACTTGAGATTATTGTTAAATCGCACGCGTCGCGAAGCCGAAGGCAAGCAGCGGGCGAGGCTGATGCGAAATCTCGTTTTTTAGATGATTAATCTTCGAAAAGAGGACAGCTATTGGTGCTTTTATCGTAATTATCTTTCGCCAATTGAAAGATCAACTCCTCAAATGAACGATCCGATCGTACCTTATAATCTATAAGACAATCAGACAAAGTGATGTCTAATGTTTCAGGATGAGACGTCCAATTTTCGATAAACATACAATGATTATACAACGTTATATCTTCTAATTTTGGCATATTTATATTAGTTGCATAAATTTCAATTTCACAAGAACCTTCACACTCGCCCCAATTATTAGCGGAATGACAATCCAAATAGCCACATATTTTTTGAAGCTCTGGAAGATCAAGCTGATTTAACCCCATAATTGTAATATATTCAACGCTTTTAATAAAAGGCAATTCTAAAGACTCACCATTTCTAAAATTAAGGTAAAGCCCAAAAACAGCTTTAAGATTTGGAAGTTGAACCTTACTCAGATATTCTATATCATGATCTGGTTCCCAATGAGGAACGCCTCTGTCGATATCATAATAATCTTTTGAAAAGATATAATGTACCGACTCAAGATTGTTCATCGTTACGGAAGTTATATTTTTATCCATAAACAATGAGCCTTGTATACAATAAACATCATTATTAACATAAACGCCATCTGAAGCAACAGCCTTCAAGTTACCTTCATGACACTTCACGCATTTGCCATCATGTGTTTTAAAATATCCGCTTTGACATGTGCTTAGAACACACGTTCCATTAACGCAAGAGCCTTTATCTGAATTTGCAATCTGTTCTTGACAATTTACGCCCTTCGAACCACAAACCGTCCACGTATCTACGACGCACGCATCATTCTCCAAGTGATAGCCAGCATTACATTGATAGACGCATACCGCATAGTCGCAACGCCCCGTGCCATTATCAATCCTCGTACAATTAAGCGCATTTTTTCCACAAGCATAATCTGAGTCTTCTTCGCATTCGAAATTAAGGTTTGGATGATAGTTTTCCTGACACGTACGCGCACAAGCACCTTCTTCACAAACTAAATTCCTTTCTGCACAATTTTCCTCTCTAATGCCGCACTTTTCAGGCGTATCTTTCACACAATAGTTAATAATATCACCATTAGCATTGATCGACCCATCCGGATCAAAGAGGCCTGTTACAAGATGATAGTTATCCTCACAAACTTGAACAGAACACTTTTTATTGATCACCGACTTGCCTGTGCTGTCCTGATTACAATGCGCATTGGTGGTTCCTGGTAATGCCAGACAATTCAAAAGTGATGCACCACATTCAGTATCGCTGTCGATCACGCATTCATCATTTTTATTATAATGATGATCCTGACCGCATGGTGTTTCAATCGAACAACCCGATAGAATAACGCAGATCAGTGCAAGAATTATAATTCTGTTCATTATTTTCCTATGATTTATATTTAGGTTAGCATTATCACAAATAAATAAACACTTGTCTATTTTGTGATCTACCCATGCAATAGATTATCTAAACGGGCTATTTTTCGATTGTTTTTCTTATGAAACAATTCAGCATTGAGCGCCAACGTCTGCTTAACAAAGCAAAAAACAATCCACGAAAGCCCTACCGTATTCTAATCTAAAATCACACTTCATTCAAGGAGTTAACAATTTGTAAGTTCTTTCAATGTTACATCTCAGCCGAGAAGCCCGCACGCCTTCGGCGCGCGTGCAAAAAGGTAGGGGGAGATGTCGCATACCCCGCCCGTCTTGCCTTCGGCTTCGACGGGCAGGGTTATTCAAGTCGGCGGCTTCCAGCCGCGTGAACACTCGGTAGCTTATGCGCCAAGACATGATGAACGCCTCGCGCTTCGCACGCTTCGCGTTCATGCGCTTATTGCTATTTATTTAGTTCGGCTGAGTAGTAACCTTTCAATTTTACCAA
>JAZRWH010000035.1:0-2686 GCA_045599585.1 Myxococcota bacterium | reverse complement strand
CTTTTGCGTCGATGGTACTGCGTGGGTGACTGCGTGGGAGAGTAGAACGTCGCCGGCTTTTTTTGTTTTTGGGCATTTCGAGGGGCATCTACTTCGTCGACGTCGTCGTCGGTGTCAGTCACGTGCGTGAGCACGCTCCTTCCACCATCTCCTTGTCTTTTCGTATCTGCCACCTCGAAAGCCCAAAAACATGTGTGTGATGATTTAATTCGTCATCAGCTCGAAAAAAATAAAAAAACAGTTTTTAAGCCTCCGACTTTGTTGATTTGTGGTCAGGGGCTTTTTTTGTTGTCATATCTTTTGCGGTCACGCTCCTCGAACTTTGTTTATTGATTTGTAGTTGTTGGCTACAGTTTTAGTTTTTTTAGAGGAAAGCGTACTAAGATATCTATTGAACGCATGTGTTGCGAAGCCGAAGGCAATTTCGCGCTCGCCAATGAACTTTTCCTTTTTTGAGAGCGTTTGAATACAGTTTTAGAAAGGATTGAGGAAGTTGACGAAGAAATGTGTCAAACGCTCTGATCGAAAAGTGTTAATAAAAACGTTGTTGTTAATTACGACGAAAAAAAGCGAGCGAACTTAAGCAATATGTAAACTGATGATCTTTGTTTTAATAGATACGTTGTAAAGAAATAAATTCGATTATAAACTGATTGTTGTTATATTGAAGTAATTGTGAACATAAAGTGCAAGGGTTATGTTGTTTGCATGAATAATGATAAGTCTAAGATACGTCAAAAAAAGGAATGATGAACAAATTGTTTTAATTTTAAAAATTATCCTTTATATTAACGATAGGAGTAGTGATTGGAGAGAAGGTGAAGCTTTAATCCAGTTTTAGATAACATAAAGTTTATGATGTTTGAGAGTTTACAAAACGATCAAATACGCATTTGAATCACAAAGCCTGTTAGGATAATAGAAAAATGAATTTAAAAAGTACGATTGCCATAGTTAGTTTAGGTATGTCGATATACGCTTGTGATAGTGATACAACTTCGAATGAACATGAGCGTGTGATCAGTTCGCCATTTGAGACTGCTTGTGAGATTAGTGGTGGTGAAATTGTTGGTGGAGAAGGCAATCAACGGTGTAAATGCAGTGAAGAAACATGCGATGCAGGGGTTGTATGCAATCTTGAGACTAAAAAGTGTCCTTTGTCAATTGGGGGGAGTTGTAAGGAGGGCGATCAATATTGTAGTAGTGGTAAGGTTTATAATTGTAATAATAATAAATGGAATTATGAGAAAGAATGTCTTTCAGGGTTAGGGTGTCTTGCAGATAATTCGAAGTGTGCAGAGTGTAATCAGGATTCTTGCGCCGAAGGCAAAATAAAAAAATGTGTTAATGGTAAATATAGTGAAGCTGAAGTATGCGTGAGTAAATCGTGTGAAGATGCATATTCCTGTAAAGATGAGTGTATAGGTAATGAAGTTGTTTGTAGAGACAGTCAGTTATATAGATGTGAAAATAACAAATTAACACCATCGGATTATTGTCATGCTGGATGCGATTTGACTACGAATAACACCTGTGCGAAAGAGTGTGCTGAAGGAAATACAATTTGTATTGCTGGTAAAATCAAAACGTGCACGGAAGGTAAATATTCAGAAGGCGTAGAATGCAATAATGGCTATTCTTGTTCTGCTAATGGTATAACATGCGGTATATGTGTGAATGGTTCGAAACGCTGTGTTGATGACGTTGAAACTGGAATTGGTCACATGGAAGTATGTGTAGACGGTGCTTTTGAATATTTAGAAAATGGCATAAATTGCGAAAAAGATAATTCTTGTGATGTAGATAATAATACTTGTGGTGAGTGTAATAATACGAGTGAAAATACTATTTGTAAGAATGAAGATATTGCCGGATATCAATCTGTTGGTTTTTTGTATAAATGTGAGAATGGTAAATATGCAAAGGAAAGAGAGTGTGTCACAGAGGGGTTTGTTAGGTTTTCATGTAATAAGGATGGTACTACCTGTGGCAATTGTTTGAATAATGTTCCTCAGTGTGTTATCGGTAATCCATCGCGCTTGCTTAATTGCACAGATGGTAAGTTTGTAGAAGAGGAAGTTTGTGAAAATGGATGTGATAAATTTATGAATACTTGTAGCCAATAAGCTATAGAACGAGTTGACGTCACAAGGGCTCCAGTTTGTTAAAGCATTGTCCAGTTTTGTTAGTGTCGTTTTGAGCTTATCGTTCTTTAATTGGACGAAAACGTCATCTCCGATCTGCTTGTGTAGCGAAGTAGAAGTCAACAAGTGGGCGTCTGTTTTAGACGGAATTGAGTTAGTGTTTGTCGAGTATTCGTTAATATAGATGAAGATGGTTGATGGTTAGTCGTGAGTAGAAAAATTTGAAAAATAATCTTGACTACGAAGTCCCGCACGCGTATAAGCCTGCCTCGTTCGCTGGAACTCAGAAATGAGATTCAGAGACAGATTGAAAACAGAACAGTAGAAAGTGATAGAGAAATGGGCGATCATTCGAGAGAATGATCCAACATCAAGTGTCTATAAGATTAAAGGAAATCTAGCTTCTTTGATTCAAAGGAGTGGGATGGAGATTAAGCTATTAAGGGCATGCGGTGGATGCCTTGGCGCTGAGAGGCGAAGAAGGACGTAATAGACTGCGATAAGCATCGGCGAGTTGTCAAATAAGCGTTGACCCGATGATT
>JAZRWH010000034.1:0-5352 GCA_045599585.1 Myxococcota bacterium | reverse complement strand
TTACTAAGGTCTCTGACAGCTATATCAAACGTGTCTGTAATGAAATTAATCAGAGACCTCGAAAAGTACTTGGTTGGAAGACACCGGAAATGGTTTACTCAAATATGCATTTGGATTGACAATTTTCCGTCTCCCCCTGAGCCTCTATCGCCTTTGCCCAAGGCGATACGAGGCTACCCCCTCTGCGCTCAATATTGATTCCCCAAGCATTCAGTGTTGATGCGCTACGTATGCGACGATACAACAAAGGCGTTGCACGCAGTGTGTTTTGCTGCGCAACAACGCCTTTAGGTGAATTGATCTTTAAAAATATGTCAAAAGAGCCTTTAGGCCTCAGCAGGCTTAGGCGTTACATCGCTTGTAGCCTCGTCTGCATGTTCGGATGTCGATGAATCACTTGAAGCATCTTTATCAGCATCGGAACGACCTTCAGGCATTTTAGCTTGTTCTTTTTTGACGGTAGCATTTCGAATGCGAATGCAGAGAAGCAGACCAACAACAATGAAGGGTGCCATACAAATCGGCCAAGCCGTCCAATT
This sequence comes from Myxococcota bacterium, assembly GCA_045599585.1. GTDB lineage: Bacteria > Myxococcota_A > Bradymonadia > UBA4248 > UBA4248 > RGIG464. The sequence goes on along the minus strand of JAZRWH010000034.1, from coordinate 4,813 downwards.
GCTAGGATCAGCTGCAACCGCTTCACCATCACGTATTGCATCAGGAAGCAGTCTGCCGAGAAGGAAGCCCTGAACGCCGCTACCGAGGTAGACAAAAGCGTCGATGAGTCCCGTTGCAATACCAGCATTTTTACTGCCGCCGAAATCCATCGTTGCAGTCCCCGAAAGCATACCATGTACGCCGATGACGCAAAGACTCATCCAAGCAAACGTAAAGCCAAACGCGACGTTTCCAAGCGAGAAAAAGAGAGCAACGACGCCGATGAGAAGGCCGAAATAGAGAATCGCGGCGACGGGACCACGGCGTGATTTAAAGACATAATCCGAAATGATGCCAGCGAAGATACCCGACAAAATACCAGCGCAGCAGTTGACCATACCCCAGTTTTTGAAAATAAAATCATTTTCGTACATGGGGATCGCTTTTTGAACGGTTGGGCCCCACTGCATAATGGCGTTACGAATAAAGCCCGAACAGAATTCGATCGCTGCGATTGTGAGAATGATCGGATTGGTGATGAGTTTAAGAAAGACCTTATGCGGTTTAAGTGCAGGGCCTTTGTCATCACTCGTGGCATCCCCCGTATTAAAATCTTCGAGACCCGCTTTGCCCGGCGTATCACGGACAAACAAAGTTGCCAGTACAAACATGACAGCCAAAACGGCCGAAGGAATGAAGAAGACAAAGTTTGGGCCTAAGTTATTAAGAATAATGCCATTCCAATCGTAGGCGAAATAAAGACCGAGCGAAATAAGAATACCAAAAATACCGCCGATAATGCCGCGTTCTCGTACGTGGAACCATGCCGAATTGACCTTAACAATCGAGACGGCACCAAAACTCTGGAAGTACATATTGACGGCATAAAGAATTGTGAAGGCAACAGGAATATTGATACTTAGAATTTGATTCTGGTGTGCATAGAGCACTGCGCCCATAAGCGCATTAACAATCGCGGAACCAATCGCACCGATGAGAAGTGTTTGACGACCGCCGATTTTGTCACAGAGCGGCCCATTCACGATAAAGCTGCAACCGTAAACGATGGAACCTATACCAAAGATTGTGCCGAACGCAGCATTATCCAAACCAACACTGCCAAGGGCGGTTTTAGCAACAGCAAGGTTATAGCGACCAAAGTAAAGGAACGCGTAAGTTAGCCCGAGAATGATCCAATTCATGCGTCTTCGAGCTCGAAATTGAGCCGTATGCTCAATTTCACTTTTAGGCAACCGCCACAGGACGATACCAACAACGCACAGTAGAATGAAAATCGGAGCAAGCTCCATAAGTATTCCAGATAGGTCCATACAATCTCCTTAGATAGGATTGTGAGTGAATACCTGCCTGGGGTACGAATATCCGCACGACCCCCACGCACCTGTTGCGACTTTATTGGGTTACTTTGTTGTCATCGCTTATCCGATTGCCATGAGACTGGCAGTCCAATCCATGGTCGATGCGCTGGCAGGCTTAATAATAAAGTTTTGCGGGTGTCATGTGCAATACGCGGCTTGAGCGTGCATGGCGTGCCGATTCTCTAGGGAAAGGGCTACACGGACCGGCTGCTGGTATGAAAACCTAAAGACGCGTCACACTCTCTCGTGGGTGTAACGACGTTGGCCGGGGAGATCTATGGCATTACAGATCTAAGAACGCGTGTCATGACTTAAAACATCATTCAAAAAAAACCCGGCAGATAAAAATAAAGGTTCAAGAACTTAATACATTGTATTGTCCCTGAACCTTTAAATCATCGATCAATTATTTTTTTCTTCAGCGCTGAAGTAAAGAATGCGCTGACAATTTTGACAGCAGATCAACTCGTTCTGTCGCTGAAGTCGAATGTACTGCTGAGCCTGTAATTTCATATGGCAACCTTCGCAGGTACCTTTTGAAGCAGAAACAAGAGCCTTACCCTGGCGACGGCTACGAATAAATTTGTAACGCTGCATAATTTCGGGTTTGATCTGTTTAGCTAGTGCAGCAGATTCTTCCTGAAGTGCCTTGACCTTGCCTTCAATAGAAGCATTTTCGTCGTCAACGATTTTGGAAGCCTTTTCGATCTCTGCTTTCAGTGTATCATAAGCTTCGGTATGTTTGGCGATCTCAGCTTCGGCATCAGCAATCGCTTTTTTGAGATTTTCGATTTCAGCATCGATCTGAACCTGCATTTTTTTGAAGTTTTCCACTTCTTGCTCAATCGTAGCATAGTCACGTGAGTTGGTGACGACGTTGAGTTTTTCTTTAGCATGTTCGAGACTCTTAGCCGCTTCGATCTTTTCATTTTCTTTGCTGATCTGGCAGCGTTTTGACTGATCAAGTTCGTCACGTTCTTTTGCCAGCATCTGATCGAGGTCATCCAAACGATCGCTGTCTTCGTTCACTTTTTTACGTTTTTCGTCTACAGCAATGCGAAGTCCTTCCTGCTCAAGATCTTTATTCTGAAGTTTAATCAGAGTTTCCAACTGCGCTTTTAAGTCTTGCAAGGTTATGCTCTCTCGGAAAAATAAAAAGGCTCGTGACTGAGTTATTCAGCTACGAGCCTTTTATGTTTTAAACAGGGTAGTTCTTTGTGGAGTTATTCGACTGTACGTTTTTGTTCCCTTCTATGGGGTGGCAAATTGTATTGAAAGGCCGATGCATGTGCTTAACTCCAACTGAATCATGGTCCCACAGGGACTTGAACCCCGAACCCGCTGATTATGAGTCAGCTGCTCTAACCGATTGAGCTATAGGACCATCTCGCTCGATTGTTTGAATCTCTCACTCCAACCAAGCGTTTGCCATTATACGGTCTTTCACGATCGATTGTAAAGATTTTTAACATCAATCGTGTTAAAAGGCTCCCGATGTTTTCGTGTGCGGCTCGATGTAGCCCTCTGACAAGCTCGCACGACCATGCACACTCTCTTAAATTCGCCCCCTACAACGGGGCTTTTCTAAGTTCTGCTATGAGACTCGAAATTTTAAAAATGCTCGAAACCATGCGCCCCATGCTTCAAGCTGACGGCGGTGATGTTCAGTTCGTCGACTACTTTAACCACATCGTCTACGTCAAATTGACCGGCGCTTGCGAAGGCTGCCCTCACGCAAATCTCACTCTACAAAATGGTATTGAGGCTAAACTCGTCGAAAAATTCCCAGAAATCGCCTCTGTGCGTGACGTTTCCCTCGAAGGTATGGAGCTCTAATTATGGAAGATAAAATTCTACACCTCACTAACGCTATCCTTTTTGATGAAGAACGTTCGCTGCAGGGGGACCGTGAAGTCGTTGATATCGACTGCAAAGACGACGTCATTCATATCGTGATCGCCGTCGAATCAAAAAATGACGCTGCTACGCGCGTTGCCATGGAAGATGCCCTCCGTGACGCTGCTAAAGCCGAATACCCCGATAAAACCGTTCGCGTTTCTACCGTCGCCATCGATGAAGACGTTCCCTGCGCTCACCACGATGCCGATGGCTGCAGCCACGCCAAAGGTACCCACGAACTCCCCCCCAAAAAAGCAATTCCTGGCGTAAAACACGTCTACCTCGTCTGCTCCGCTAAAGGTGGCGTCGGAAAATCTACCGTTGCCCTCAATACCGCTCTCGCCTTAGCAGCTCGCGGACACCGCGTCGGTCTCCTCGACCTCGACCTCTATGGCCCATCCATTCCTTCCCTCGTCGGTCAGGATCTCCCCCCCATCATCGTCGGAAACCTCATCGTTCCCCCCGAAATTCACGGACTCTCCGTCCTCTCTATCGGCTTCATGCTCGAAAAAGATCAGCCCCTCCTCTGGCGCGGACCCATGGTCTCCTCCGTCATTAACCAGCTTCTCTGGGAAGTTGATTGGTCCGGACACGATTACGTCGTCATCGATATGCCCCCCGGGACAGGCGATACCTACCTCTCCATCCTCCAATCCCTCGAAGTCGACGCTTCCCTCGTCGTTACAACCCCCTCCGAACTCGCTCTCGCTGACGTCAAACGCGGCGTCGGTGTCTTCACGCCCTATGGCGTACCCGTCGCCGGTATCATCGAAAATATGGCTACCTACGACTGGGATGGCCGCGATTCCGTCCTGCAACTCCTCGATACGATCAATGCCTCCGATGACGCTTCCAAAAAAGCTATCGACCGCATTAAACGCATCCTCGATACAACAAAATCGATTCGCATCTTCGGCTCCCACACTAAACAGCTCTGCGATTCCCTCAATCTCCCCCTCGTCACATCCATTCCCCTCGATATCGCCCTCCAAAACGATAACGACGCTGGCACGCCCTATATGCTCAATCCTAAAAAAGCTGCCATCCGCGAAGCCTTCGATGCCATCGCTAAATTCGTCGAAGAACGTGACGCCAAATCCGAAAACTAACGCCTTTCGCGCTCATTTCTTTTTTGCGTCGGCTATTGCATACGCCGACGCGCCCGGTCTTCCTCGCTACGCTCGAATACGACCGGGCTTCTACCGCATGCGGCTTGAGTCGTATGCGGTTTTTTTGTATAATCCTGCTGTTTTAATCACAACTATCCCACGTAAATCTTACGTTCAAACACGCAAATTCTTATAAACTATTCCACTGCTGTCCCACGAAGGTTTCATAGAATACTCTGATAACTCTACTGTAGCTTTGTTTTATCGATATATAGTCGTTTCTAAGCATGAAAAAGATTTAAGATTACTGTTAAATCGCCTGCGTCGCGAAGCCGAAGGCAAGCAGCGGGCGCACCAGACGAGCGGGCGCGCATGTTGAAGACGAAGTCAAGTTCGCGCCCGCCAAGGAACTTTTATATTTTGAGAGCGTTTGAATACAGTTCGAG
>JAZRWH010000033.1:0-30343 GCA_045599585.1 Myxococcota bacterium | reverse complement strand
CATGGGAGTTGTTTGGACCCGAAGTCGGTGAGCTAACGCGCAAGCGAGGCAACCGCCCACGGATCGGACAGCGACTGGGGTGAAGTCGTAACAAGGTAACCGTAGGGGAACCTGCGGTTGGATCACCTCCTTTAACGGATTTCTAAATAACCTGTTTGGTTATTTTGAATGAGTTTGAGCGTGTTTTGAGGAAATAACGCAGAGCATTGAGGGCGCAGCCTTGAAGGCTGTATCCGAAATGATCAAGGCAGTTGACGAAAAAAAACGCCAAAATCATTCAAAAGAATTCGTGGTCATACGTACTTCTACATAGTTTCTTTCTTAGGTTTTCTATTCCGGAATAGCTCAGTTGGTTAGAGCGGGTGACTGTTAATCACTAGGTCGGGGGTTCAAGTCCCTCTTCCGGAGTTCTTAAAGGCGCAACAAAAGTTGCGCCTTTTTTTGTTTTTTCCCCCTTCGTTAAAATAGGATCTATAGTAATCTGTCCTTCGGTATGAAAGGTTATTTGGGATGCATTTTGAGGGAATCGTAATCGCGGTCGCTACATTTATTATTATTGGTATTTTTCATCCCATCGTCATTAAAACCGAATACTACTTTGGTACCAAGGCGTGGCCTGTTTTTGCTATTTTTGGGACATTTTCGTTGATAGCTGCGACGTGGTGCTCAAATATTATTGGACAAGCCGGGTTTGGGGTTTTGAGCTGTTCGTTCTTTTGGAGTATTTTTGAGCTGTTTGAACAAAAAAAACGCGTAGAAAAAGGTTGGTTTCCTAAACGTCCTCCGAAGGATCGGGCGATTTAGGCATAAAAGCGTTACGTTCTCGCGCATAAGCTCTTTTGTTTGCCTCTGGCAGAGAGGGTAGCGGCGTATTTCCACGCGGTGCCGCGGGAAATAGCCGCTCAGGGGGAGACTTCCCCCTCAAAAACGATTCAATATTTAAGGAACCGGATTTTAGACATCAAGGCACGCGTTGAAATTAACCGTACAATCAGGATTGCACGTGACTTTTCCCGTTTTGCTTGCATCCAGCCACTCGCTGCATTCGTCGATGTCGAACAAGAAGGCATTGCCGTCACATTCTTCATTATCGTCAGTGCCGTTTACAATGCCGTCGCCGCAGTAGCCATCCGGGTAATCTGCAGGATTAAACGGCGTAACTTCGGGCAATTTGCAGTGATCAGCTTGAGCGCAGTCATCGTCATTGCAGTCAATCAATCCGTCAGCATCGTTGTCAATGCCGTCGTTGCAGTTTTCGATACAGGCTGGCGAATTGGCACAATTGCTGTCTGCACAGTCAACTTTGCCGTCTCTGTCGTTATCGATGCCGTCATCGCAGATTTCAACGCATGAGATGTTACCGATGCATTCCGTGTCTTCGCAGTCGATTTTGCCGTCGTTGTCGTTGTCGATGCCGTCGTTACAGACTTCTTTGGCAGTACACGTGTCGAAATTGAGTTCACAGTTGGCTGTGCACGTAATGTAGCCGCTTTTGTAAGTGTCTCCAAAGACTGTTGCGCATTTCTTGCTAGCGTAGGGCAATGTGGAACCATCGCACTGTTCGCCTTCGTCAATAACGCCATTGCCACACAATTGAACGATGCACTCGGGATCTTTATCGTCAATGAGACCGTTGTTATCGTCGTCGATGCCGTTGCCGCATACTTCGGTGTATTGTTCTGCAACTTCAGGTGCGATACTCAATATCCAATCGTAATAATCTTGAACAGCCGTTGATACGCCATAATACTTGCAGATACCGTCACCGTAGCTCGTAACGCCGCTGACATATTCTACGCCACCTTTGGTATAAAGCGCAGGTCCGCCCGAATCACCTTGGCATGGACCGCCACCAATGCCTTGTTGATCGTAGAACATACTTCCATAAGGCATAAGGACGTATTCACGTACAGCATTATCATAACAACCGTAGTTGGCTTCGTCGGGATGACAGCCCTTTACAATGTAATAGCCTTTCTGACATCCAAGCGTCGAATCTTTTGCATTTGCCGGTCCGCAATAGTCCGTAATGGCACCGTTGAACTTCAGCTTAACACCAGAATTTCCGTCTTCATCAATACCAAATCCGGCAAAGACCATTTCTGTCGACATGTTTGAACGATTCAGCTTGAGCCATTTAGGCTGCGGAAGAATTGGCTTTGCTATGGTGTGCGGAATGGGCTTGGCTAATTTGATTAACGCAATATCGCCGTCGATCGTGCTGTAATAATTGTTCATCCAACGATCGCCATAGCTGGGATGATAATAGATCTCTGATTCGCCTGCGATTTCGTATTTGGTGAGCTTATTTTCGGAATTGCCAACACCGATTTGCATCGATTTATTATAGCTGCTTTTGGAGACAGTGCCCGTGTTGTCATTTGTTTCTGTAACGCAGTGCGCTGCAGTTAATACCCACTGAGGATGGATCAATGTGCCAGAACAATAAGAATACTTATACTTTTTGTTGTATAGCGATACGACAGCTTTGTGGGCTGCAGAGGTGTCTTTGCTGCCGTTCACGATGTTGTGTTGACGAGCAGTCTGCATGTCTTCAATATTCTTCTGCTGGTTTTCATTGCTACCACAACCTAATAGTATAAGCGTAGCTGCTGCAGATGCGAATGCAAAAAAGTGCTTTTTCATAAAATCGTTTGCCTCCAAAACCGAAGTACCCAAAGAGACACAAAACTCCTTTGGCGCTTGTACAAGAATTTTAGAGTTTTTGTGAAGTTATTTTAGAATTTTTTGTAGCGAATTTTATCTTATGAGTTCTATTGCGAATTTTATCTTTCATAGCATCGCGTTGAATACGCATTTTGTTGTGATGTAATGGTTTGAGAAAATAGTTTTTTGAACATATTATTAAACTTGGTGAGGAAAATTCAAAAATAATTAAGATAAATGTCGCCTAAATAACTACATTGTATATTTAATACATACATCGTTTGGGTGATCTTTGTTTTGAAAAACACATGTGCTTTTTTACTGACATTCTGTCATCCTTTGTCATACAAACAAAATGTCTTTGCGAGTGGCTGGGCGTATGTAAATAGCCCAGCGGCCAGACGTATGCCAAAGGCATAGGCTGGCCCAAAAAAATAGCAAGTGGAAGATTCAAGAAGCTTAGACAATCCGTATTAAGGTGTTTCGATGTCAGACTTTACGAGACGTGATTTTATAAAATTAGTTGGAATGACGCTTGGCGCACTTACAATTCCAGGATGCGTCAGTTCAAATGCAGATAGTTCAGTCAAAGATGCGACGGATAAAACGCAAGCAGACACGACGCCTGCGCCTTCTAAGCCTGTTGCCGGGACCAATGGCGACAAATATATCCCTTATGATCAGCGCTCGGGTGCCGAGTCCATCGTCTTCTTCACGCGCGATATTTCTCCTGCTGGTCTCATAAAAATTTATGATAAAATTGCCTCCTGTTTTGAAGGTAAAATCGCGATTAAATTACATACGGGTGAAAAAAATGGGCCGAATATTGTGCCAAGCAAGTGGGTCAAAGAACTCATGGAGGCGCGTATTCCTGATGGCACGATCGTCGAAACGAACACGTATTATGCCGGAGATCGTGATTCAACCGAAAAACATCGCGAGACGCTTAAAGTTAACGGTTGGGATTTCTGTCCCGTCGATATTACGGACGCCGACGGCACCGCCATGCTGCCTGTCAAAAATGGCAAATGGTTCAAAGAAATGTCGGTCGGAAAGACGCTCACAAATTATGACTCGCTCTTTGTACTCACGCACTTTAAAGGCCACACGATGGGCGGTTTTGGGGGTTCCAATAAAAATATCGGTATCGGCTGTGCGGATGGCAAGATCGGCAAAGGCATGATTCACCGAGGTGAAACAAATGAGCAATGGGGAATCATGGCTGAGGAATTCATGGAACGCATGACAGAATCGACCAAATCCGTCGTGGATCATTTCGGTAAAAAAATTGCTTATATTAATGTTATGCGAAATATGTCGGTTTCTTGCGATTGCGAGGGCACTGCGGCTGCGCCCGTCGTCACGCCAAACGTCGGAATCCTTGCATCTGTCGATATATTGGCGATTGATCAGGCGTGCGTTGACCTCGTTTATGCGATGCGCGAAGATCAAAATAAGCACCTCGTCGAGCGCATCGAAACGCGTCATGGCCACCGTCAGCTCTCTTATATGAAAGAACTTGGTATGGGCAACAATCGTTATAAATTGATCGATCTCGATCATGGTGAAGTTGAGCTCTCTTGCGCAGATGCCGTTAAGGATCTCGTTCCTTTTGAAGCTTAAATTGATATTATTATTTGCGCGCCTATTGCCTTGCGGCAATACGGCGCGCTTGGCCGGGCTATTTGCTTTGCAAATACGCTCGGCCTTTTTCTTGTGAAACAAAGTTTGCAGCATGTCCGAAGGAATGAATATGAAATATATCAGTGTTTTTATCGGAACACTCTGTGTTATTAGCTTGTTCGGCTGTAGCAAATCAGCTGTTCCAACTTCAGAGCCCGAATTAAACTCTCAAACAGAAGTCCCCAATACATTGCTTGAGACTGGTGTTGAAAATCAAAATACATCGCTTAACGCTATGGTTTCGCCCGAATCTTCGAATGCAGAACGAGCAGACAAAGAAACTAAGGCTGTAGACTCGGATCAGCAGGTGGAACACGTCAAACGTTACAATTTTAAAGGTTTTGTGAAGTCTGCTCCAGCGGATGCCCATTGGTCAAATCTCAAGATTCATGTTCTAAATACTTGCGAAGAAGAGGACGATCCTTCTCGTGTAACCAAAGAACTTAAATCCATTTTGCAGTCCTGGTACACGTCTCAAACAGCGCACAACGCCAAAGCACTCGCGTTGCGTTTCGGCGATACCGTCTACCTTCGTGGGGCGGTAATGGATAATCAGAACTTCTACAAAATGATGAAATCTACTTTTGAAAAAAGTAAAGATTATAAATTAACGCCCGAAGCGGAAGTCTATGCTAATTGTATATCACAAGCGCCTGATGAACCTGTCGAAAATTGGACAGTTCGTTTTAATGCTTCTACCGTAGAAGATGGACATGTTTCGCAAAATGAGACTATGCTTGGACTTACGCGTTATTTTACTGACGATGATGATGCCACTTGGAAGTTTATTATGTTGTCTGATCTTACGACAGATCGCAATTTAATGCGCCAATTAGGTATTCAACAAACGAAAGAAGACAACGGACCGTGTGAAGATTTGCTCGGTTATATTGTCACTGAATCGCCCGTCTTTCGTTGGGACATTTTGATGAATTATCAGGCTTTTACAGATGATCATAGAAAGATGAATTATGAGCTTGATGACGGGGATGGCAGTTATCATTTGTATGAAAATCAGGGATCGAATCTTTCTTCAATCGATTGGTTTGAAGTGAATCGTAATACGAAGACTATTAAAACAGTTTCGGATAAGCTCGTTGTGATTGATAAACAATATGAACAGATGATCGATGAGCTTTGTAAAAGGACAATCGATGTCGAAGACTGAACGTTGAACAGAATACATGCATGAGCGAATTCATTTGTACGTTTTTGTTAAATGTTGTGTCATAATGACGATTTAAATGAAATAATCGGCCGTATTCGCTTTGGCGAATAGGCCGATGCGAAGCCGTATTGCCCAACGGGCAATAGGCGAAGCAAAATAAAAAACGAAATGAACCAGAAAGGATCAATTATAAATGAATCATGTTCAAACAGCTCGATTAACAATTATTCCGCTCAGTGCTGTGCAATTACGTCTTTTTATAGAAGATGTTGGAGCACTCGAACGTGAGCTCATCATGCATTACTGTGGAGAACAGCGCGATGAGGCTTTTTTGCAGATGGTCAAACAGCAGTTGGAATCGGTGACCAAAGATCCTGCAAACTGGATGTGGCATACACTTTGGCTCATTGTGCGCAATGAAGATCGACTCGCTGTGGGATCTTTTGATTTTAAAGGAGCACCGGATGCCGAGGGGCGAGTCGAAATCGGTTATGGACTGGCTCAAGCATTTAGGCATTACGGTTATATGACCGAAACGGTACGGGCGATGTGTCGCTGGACGCGGCTTAGTGGCAAGGCTTATGAAATTGTAGCAGAAACGGATTGTAATAATGCGGCATCCCAAAAAGTATTATTTCAATGTGGTTTTATTGAACAGGCACGTGGAGAGCGCGTTCAATGGTCGTTTGAAGTGTGATTCATTCTGCTGAATTAAATATGATTGTTTGTATTTAATATATTGTTTGTGATTGAGGTGCTATCTGTAATGTTGATCGAATGGTTGTAAGTCAATAATTATAGCGCATGGATGAGGTATTTTAATTCTTTTTCATTTTGTTATAGTGGCTATGGAGATGTTTTGTTTGCACGTCAGTGCAGCATCGATGGAGAGCATTATGAAAAAGAATAGTTTGTTGTGGGCTTTGAGCCTTTTGGGTGCATGTTGTTTGTGCAGCTGTGGAGACGATTCAAGCGGTGCGAAGGAGGATCCTTCGGTTGCTGGCGTTTGTGGAGACGGCGTTTTGGATGCCGGCGAAGGCTGTGACGACGGTAACACCGTTGATGGGGATGGCTGCTCGTCGAAATGTCGTGTAGAGGCAACCGCCTCAACCTCAGGCAGTTTGTGGTAACGGTCAGCTCGAAGAAGGCGAAATGTGCGACGATGGCAATAACACGGATGGTGACGGTTGCTCATCAGACTGCAAAAAGGAGGAACCTAAGCCGAACGATCCCGTTTGCGGCAATGGTCAACTCGAAGAAGGCGAAGCGTGTGACGACAGCAATAATATTGATGGCGACGGTTGCTCTTCGGTGTGTACAATAGAAGAAGAACCTCAACCTGAGGCGATCTGTGGCAATGGTGAGCTCGAAGAGGGCGAGTATTGTGACGATGGCAATACGGACGACGGAGATGGGTGTGCGGCAGATTGTAAGTCAGTCGAAGAAGGCTGGAATTGCGATGACAGCGGTTGCAGTACAGAATGCGGTGATGGTTTCGTTGCCGGCGAAGAAGCGTGTGATGACGGTGACACGTTTGATGGTAATGGATGTTCTTCGAGTTGTACGGTAGAAGAAGGCTGGAGATGCGATAATAGCGCTGGATTTTCGTATTGCGCACAAGAAGCCTGCGGCGATGGCGTTGTTCAGACCAACAAAGGCGAAGTTTGTGATGATGGATTTGAATCGATTTCAGATGCACGTGCTTCGTATGGTTGGGATACTGAGAACCAAATGCCCTATTGTAAGATGTGTAAATATACCGGCTATTGCGGCGATGGAATCGTGCAGCCCGGCGAGCAATGTGATAACGGCGTCGTCGTAGATGGCAAACCGCAGTTGTGGAATGGAAATATTCCGTCAGGCGGCAATGGTGAGTATGGTGGTTGCAATGCGGATTGTACTTTGGCACCGGCCTGCGGCGATGGCGTTTATGATAAAGAATATGGTGAAGCGTGCGACGACGGTAATACCGTAGGCAATGACGGCTGCGAAGCTAATTGCAAAAGCGTAACGTTAGGGTGGGTTTGCCCTACAAAAGTCAAATGTCGTGAGTTGGAATGCGGCAATGGCAAGATTGCAGCTGGCGAAGCGTGCGACGATGGCAACTTCGATGCAGGCGATGGTTGCTTTAACTGCATGGTAGAAGCAGGCTATAAATGTATTGGTTACGATCGTCCTTGTACAGAATGTCAAAAGAATAACGTCAAGTGCATGAAAGTGAGCTATGGCGACAAAAAACTCGATGTCGACGGCTACGAACAATGTGATGATGGCAATACGAAAGATGGTGACGGTTGTTCTTCAACGGGACAGATTGAGCCGGGTTGGCTTTGCCCTGTACTCGGTGAAAAATGTGTGGCCAAAGCCTGCGGTGACGGTGTCGTTGCTTTCGGCGAACAATGCGATGATGGCAATACAAAAGATGGCGACGGTTGCTCTGCCCGTTGCAAACTCGAAACAGGTTGGCGTTGCCCAACTGCAGGTGCTCCCTGTAAAAATGGTTCGTGCGGTGATGGCTATGTCGATCAGGGTGAAGAATGCGATAGTGGTGCCAAGAATGGCAAAGGCGGCTGCTCGACCAGTTGTAAGCTTGATCCTGGGTATGCTTGTTTGACACTCGGTGCGAATTCTGATCCTTCAAAAGCTGCTTGTATTCAGGTGACATGCGGTGACGGTTCGATTGCGGTCGCTAGCGGTTATACCTCTTATGAGCAGTGCGACGATAATAATAAAAATAATGGCGATGGTTGCTCCAGTACGTGCCGTATCGAATCTGGTTACCATTGCTCGGATGACGGCAAAACGTGTGCTAAAGGTGTTTGTGGTGACGGCCACGTTGATGTCGGTGAAGAGTGTGATGATCATAATCTTACGGGTGGCGACGGTTGTACACCTGCTTGTAAGATAGAATCCGTCTTCGAACAGACCGCTGATGGTAAATACAAACCTATCTGTGGCGACGGCATTACTGTTTGGGATGCCGGCGAAGAATGTGACGACGGCAATCTCATTTCGGGTGATGGTTGTTCGGCTCAGTGCAAAAAAGAAGTCGGCTTTAAATGTACAGACTATTCGAAAAATTATCCGCCTTCGATCACTTTACAGGCTGTTCATCGTGACTTCCGCGGTTGGGACTCGTCTGTTTGTTCAAAAGCTGGCGATACGAGTGATATTAATAAACACACCGATGGTTGTATTACAACAGCCATTAAGAATAAATATGGTTTGACAGACAGCTGGTTTGAAGTTGGCAAAGGTCATCCAGATTTTAATCATATCAATACCAACGAAAAAGAAATCGTAGGTAAAAAATTGGGTGCGGATGGTCTTCCTGTCTATACCAAAGCAAATCCCAATACGAGTACGCAGATCCATGAACAGTCCTTTAGGATATGGTACCGCGATTATCCTGGTATTAATAGAACAATCAAAAAACCGCTTAAGCTAACGCTTCAAAATGCGAATACTGGTACGTATTCCTATTCGAGTAGCGCGTTCTTCCCAATTGCTGGCGAGGGCTATGGCAACGAGTATTCTAGTTATCCTGACAAGAACTTCGGTTTTACTACGCATATTCAGACATACTTTAAATATCGTGGCAATAACGAACAACTTGACTTCTCAGGCGATGACGACGTTTGGGTATTCGTCAACGGTACGCGTTCGATCGATCTCGGTGGTTGTCACAGCGAAACGCCTGCTAGCTTCAATCTTTCAGGTGTAGATCAGACAAAAACTGTCGACGGCAAAACGTATAAATACAAATACAATGCGACGTATGATTTGTATGAAGGCGGTATTTACCCAATCAGCTTCTTCCAAGCAGAACGCATGACGAGTGGTTCTAACTTCAAACTGACACTCGCGGGCTTCCTCGATATGGGTACGACAATTTGCGAATCCATTTGCGGTGACGGCATTGTTGCTGGCGCTGAAGAATGCGATTTGGGTTCGGCATCTGCAGATGAATGGTACATCAATGGTTGCGATAAAACGAAGTGTGTCAAAGTGGCTACGTGCGGCAACGGTAAGATCGAAGCCGGTGAAGCGTGCGATAAAGGCGACCTATGCGCTCAGTCGAAGTATTCGTCCTTTAGCGCTTGCAAAGGTGTGACGCCTAAAACCGATGCGGCTTGCATTAGCTGTGATTATGCTTCTTGTGGAGACGGTACAAAACAGAGTTATGAAGAATGTGATCCCAACGATTCTTCTCGCGCTGGCCTCAAAGCTGGTGAGCGATGTCTTTCGACTTGTAAAGTTTCTCGCTGTGGCGATGGTTTCGTTGATAAAGATGCTGGCGAAGAATGCGATGACTCCAACACAGAAGATAACGATATGTGTACATCGAAATGCAAAATCCCCGTTTGCGGCGACGGTATCGTTACCGAGTACATCGGCGAGATCTGCGACGATGGTAAAAATGACGGTTCGTACGGTAGCTGCGGCCAGGACTGCTCCTATCGTGCGCCTTACTGCGGTGATGGCAAAGTAACGGATGGCGAAGTTTGCGACGACGGCAAAAATGATGGCTCGTACGGCGGTTGTAAGCCGGGGTGCAAAGAGCGCGGACCTCATTGTGGTGATGGAAAGCTCGACGAAGAATATGAAGCTTGTGACGGTGGAAACGATTGTAACGACAAGTGTCAAACGGTCATCCTCTAAGCTTTCGTGATTGATAAAAGCCGCACACTTGAGTGTGCGGCTTTTTTCTTTTTGCTGGGCAATAACCCCATAAGTATCATTTCTAAGAATCGCTGTATTTTGCTGAGTTATTCCGCAGAAAATTTTTGCATTAGAATTATAAATGTGATTTGCGGTAGATAATTATTTTTATATTTTGTTGATTAAATTTCGATACAATTGTTGTTATGTACGATAAAATTAGTGTTGGTTTGGTTTTGATATGAAAAATATCGAATTTTGTTTTTAACGCACTTGCGTCAAAAAGGTTTAATTGCTACACTTCAAAAACTTCATTCGCAAACAAAAGCGAAGTAAGTTCAACCATAAATGATTTCATTATTCATGCGCGTCTAGGTGAATCTAGTCCGAGTTTCAATAACATTTAAAAAAAAGGTATTAAGATGTCAGTAAAATTCTACAAAAAGGATCAACAAGTCCCCCTCGAAATGCACAAAGTCCGTATTGTGCAGAAACTCTATCTTCCGCCCATCGAAGAACGCATTCGTAAGATGAACGAAGCTGGTAACAATACGTTCCTCCTTCAGAACAAAGACGTTTTTATGGATATGCTTACGGACTCTGGCGTCAACGCAATGAGCGATCTTCAGCAAGCTGCAATGCTTCGTGCAGACGATGCCTATGCTGGCAGTGAAACGTGCAACCGCCTCAAACAGGCTCTGTTGGACGTTTTTGGCACGCCGTACTTTTTGCCTGCACACCAAGGTCGCGCTTGCGAAAATATTCTTGCCGAAGCTTATGTTAAACCTGGCATGATCTGCCCTATGAACTTCCACTTTACCACCGCAAAAGCACATATTACGCGTTGTGGCGGCGAAGTTATTGAATTGGTTTCTAAACGTGGCCTTGAGCCCGTCAACGATATGCCTTTTAAAGGCAATTTTGATCTCGATCGTTTGAATGCACTCATTGCCGAACGCCGCAAAGATATCGCCTTCCTTCGCATCGAAACGGGTACTAACCTCATCGGTGGTCAGCCTATTTCGATGGAAAATATGCTCGAAGTTCTGCGCATTTGCCGTAAAGAGGGCATCCGTTCCGTTATTGACGCATCCCTCCTTCAGGATAACCTCTACTTTATTAAAACGCGCGAGGCCGAATACAAACATGCGCCGATCCGCGATATCATGCATAAACTCGCTGAAGCATGCGATATCATCTACTTCTCAAGCCGCAAACTCGGTTTCAGTCGTGGTGGCGCAATTATTACAATGCACGAAAATATCTATCGCGAGCTTATGGAATTCGTTCCGCTCTATGAAGGCTTCCTCACTTATGGCGGTATGGAAGTTCGCTCAATGGAAGCCATGGCGCAAGGGCTTTACGAAACCCTCGACATGGAGATCATTTCGCAAGGTCCGATCTTCATTGAACACCTCGTTAAAGAACTCGTCGATTATGGCGTTCCGATGATCCAGCCTGCTGGTGGTTTGGGTGCCCACATCAATGCCTCTGCTTTCCTCGAAGGCAAAATTCCCCAGAGTCAGTATCCTGCAGGGGCCTTGGCTTCCGCTCTTTATATTGCTGGTGGTATCCGCGGTATGGAGCGTGGGTCTCTTTCGGAACAGCGCGAACCCGACGGCACAGAACGTTTTGCCGAACTCGAACTTCTTCGTTTGGCTGTTCCGCGTCGCGTCTTCACCCTCTCCCAGCTCAAATACTGTGCTGATCGCGTCAAATGGCTCTATGATAATCGTGAACTCATCGGCGGTCTCCAGTGGGTCGAAGAACCTAAAGTCCTCCGCTTCTTCTTCGGTCGTCTTTCGCCCATCGGCAATTGGCAAAACGAGCTCGCGCGCAAATTCCGCGAAGATTTCGGTGATAGCCTTTAATTATTCATAATCTCATAATATAATTTCCTTTTTTGTTTTAAGCACGGCTATCGTCTTTGACGATACACCGTGCTGCCGACGCTTCTCAGCCAGCGTTGCTGGCCTCAGTACGCGTCGGCTTTTTTGTTTTTGGGGACTGCTTTGTAAATAATAGACTACTATTATAGTTCTTTGCTATCCCAATATAAAAAAGGATCTGAATAAAATGCATGTAAATGAAAAAAACTTTGGATAAATGAGAGTTTTTATCTTCAAGACTTGCGTCTTTGCGTTGCATTGGTCGAATAAAATTTAATTTTTTAAACTTCAAAAAAAGAAAAAACTTTGCATTGGGTTTTCAAAAGTACGATAATTCGCCTAATTAAAAATTTGGCTTGAAAGATTTGCTTAGGTGAGCAAATCAAGGGGTCAACCATGGAGGAATCCATCATGAGTACGACGTACGTAGTTAAGTCTGGCGATACCCTGTCAGGTATAGCTAGCAAGTACAATGTTTCTGGCGGTTATTTGGCTTTGGCCAAGTACAATGGCATCTCAAATCCCAATCAAATTAATATTGGGCAAAAGATTACAATCCCGAATACGACATCAGCTTCCAGTTCTTCGAGCTCCGCTTCCAGTTCGAATGCTTCGAGCTCCAACAGCGGTTCTGTAGGTGTCGGATCAAAAGTTAAGATCACCGGTTCGAAGTATGCGACAGGTCAGAGCATTCCAAATTGGGTCAAAAGCAATACTTATACGGTTTCTCAAATCAGCGGTTCCAAAGCATTAATCAAAGAAATCGTGAGTTGGGTTTATATCAAAGATCTTAATCTCGTTTCTGGTGGCGCTTCGTCTGGCAGTAGCAATTCGGGAAGTACAAATTCCAATTCCAATGCTAATTCGAATAGCAACACCAATACTAATACAAATAATGGTGGTGCTGCTGCAACAAGTTCTTCTGCCTCATCTCTCGCGACTTCCCATGTCAACTTTGGGGATATCAACAGCAACCCAAGAACCGAAAAGGTCAGCAAAATTACAATCCATCACATGGCTGGCAACATGGATCCCGTCGCGTGCGCCAAAATGCACAAAAATGGTAAAGCTAGCGCAAACTACTATGTTGGTACGGACGGCTCGATCTGTAGCGGCGTAGCTGAAAATCGTCGTGCGTGGACTTCTAGTAGTGGTTCCAACGATCAAAAAGCTATCACCATGGAAGTTGCAAACAACGGTGGTGATCCGAATTGGACGGTCTCTGATGCGGCTTACAATTCGATGATCGCGCTCTGCCGCGATATCTGCTCGCGCTATGGCATTACGCCTCAATTCGATAATTCTTCTTCTGGCTCTTTGACGGCGCATTATATGTTTAGTTCAACGCTTTGTCCTGGACCTTACCTTACGGGTAAGCTTAAGAGCGGTGAAATTGCAAACGCTATCAAAGGTAACAAACAGCCGACGAATACGAACAATAACAATAACAGCGGTAGTTCTAACAGCGGTAACTCGGGCTCGTCTTCGTCTACCGCAGTTCAAACTTATACGGTTAAAAGCGGCGATACGCTTTCTAAAATCGCGAGTATGTTTAGCGTTCCCGGCGGTTATCAGGCGCTCGCTTCTTACAATAATATCGCTAATCCCAATAACATCAGCGTTGGGCAGGTTCTCAAAATTCCTTCGGGCTCCACAAAAGTTCCTACTAATAACAATTCTAATAGTGGTGGGTCTTCTTCTGGTAGCACTAAGGGTGGTTATCCTGCGGTTGCAACTCAGAATATTAAACCGATTTACGATTACCTCACCAGCCAGGTCTTTAACAATTGTGCCAACAAAAAAGCACTCGCTTGCGGCTTCCTCGGCAATATCTATACCGAAAGTCACTATCAGCCTGACGCAGAACAGAACTTTGGTAGCGCAACGAAGGGCGGTAAAGGTATCGTTCAGTGGGATGATCGTAAATACAATTTGTTCAAATTCTGCGGTGGCTCTTATGAAGACAAGAACAAATGGGTAAATCTCGACAAACAGCTTCAGTTCATTAAGCATGAACTTGAAGGTTCCGAAAGTACTGCTTTCAAGAGAATGAAAGAAGCAACAAGCGGTAATACCGAAGCAGATGCTCGTACAATCGCTTATAATATTGCGAAAAACTACGAACGTTGCGCCGTTCCTTCCAACCCGGAACGTCAGGACAAAGCTGCAGAGAACTTTAGAAATCTTTAATCTTCTAAAGAATTAATAAAAAAGAGGTTTTGGGTATAACTCAAAACCTCTTTTTTTATGCTTTTTCACTAAATATCATTTGCCACTGCTGTCCCACGAAATTTTCCTAGAATACTCTGATAACTCTACAGTAGCTTTGTTTTATCGATATATAGTCGTTTCTAAGCATGAAAAAGACTTATGATTACGGTTAAATCGCACGCGTCGCGAAGCCGGAGGCAAGCTGCGGGCGCACCGGGCGAGCGGGCGACGCCCCTTTGGGCCGTCTGCAGGACAGAATGAGTGCATCGGCCGTGCAACGCGTTGATAAGTAATATTAATCGCGATGGCTGTTTTCGGGATACTCGACGGCGCCGCATCTTTTTAATATTTCTTCATCGCATAAATCGTTAGTTACGAGACAATTAAAGTATGTGCGGTAGTCTTGTGTTTCATCACAGATGCCCTCTCTTAGTTTATCAGAATCCCGGTTGAAGCGATCAATATTATATTCACTATTGGAATCACACGTATATCTGCCGAGGCAGTTAAGGGTATATTCGAAAACATCGTTGCATTTAGGGGCTGAAGTGGACATAAATGTGTAGTAATAACCTTCACTATTTATGCATTCAATAAGGGATTCTTCGTTAATTTCGCTGCTTTGACATAGTTCGTTTGCTTCAAGCATACAGTATTGTGTGACTGCACTGGCAATTTTAGGATCTAAGGGGTTAATGGTTTTGAAATCCTCGTCCTCGTCCTCGTCTTCAACATCTTCAATATTATCTTGAATGGGCGTTGATTGCTGTTCTGTTTGTGTTGCTGTTTCCGATGCTGTTTTGGGATTGGCTTTGGGTCCACAGGCGACCAGGGTTATTATTGATGAAACTAGGATGAATAAAAATAAAATGCGGTGAGACATTGGAACTCCTCATTTTAGCAACAGAAGCACGTTTATGTGTTGTTGACGATTTTAATATACAAGAGATTCTAGGCTGAAAACAGCTTGTTTTCTCTAATAGTTGCATTATAACATACGTTTCTAGGATCACCAAACATAAAACGAATCCTTTCGTACACATGAAAAATTACTTTTAAAATGGTTTAATTATATGCACTGCTCACTGTTGTCCCACTAAAATTTCATAAAATACTCGGACAACTCTACAGTAGCTTTGTTTTATCGATATATAGTCACTTCTAAACATGAAAAAGACTTAAGATAACTGTTAAATCGCACGCGTCGCGAAGCCGAAGGCAAGCAGCGGGTGCACCGGGCGAGCGGGCGGACATGTTGAAGACGATGTCAAGTTCGCGCCGCGCATCTCGTTATAGTTAATGAAAATATGTTGTGGGACAGCAGTGGCACTGCTAGAAATCTCGAGGCTTCGTAAAGCGGTTGCGGCTTTTTAATTGAGTGATGAAGGTGCTTGGCAGATCCGTGCCTTTAATTGTAAAATGTGTTCGTCTTGCATACCACCTTCACGCAGATATTGCGTTGCAAAGACATTAAAATCTAGTTTCGTGAGTGTGTCTGTACGTGTTTGCTCCGAAATATATAAAAGCATGGGATCAAACAATAATTCGACAATTGCATGATAGCTTTCGGGGCGATTTTGTTCGGTGACGCCGTAATATATTTCGTAAGTTTTCATATAATCGTCTTTCATTTCGTCGTATGATGCACCACAAAGACTTTCGATAATAATGCTGATGAACCCAGTTCTGTCTTTGCCTTCGACGCAGTGAGCTAGATAAGGTGGGTCAAAAGTTACGAGCTTTGTAAGACTTGATGCAACGGTTTGTTTAAAGGTTAAGAGACGATAATTTGAGGAAAGATCAAGAAATGAGATGCGGTCATTTTGATATAATTCTTTAAAGTATGGTGAACTAAACTTGGGGTCATCTGGATAGTGTGCAGCTTTTTCTTGGCTGTCTGAAAAGTTGAGTACGTATTGTACATGATTTGCCTGCATGAGGGCATCGACATAAGGAGCGCGGTTATGTTGATTGTCGCATGGAGAAGCTGATCGGTAAAAGGTGTTTGGTTTTAAATTTCCGCCTCGCATATCGCGAAAATTTGCAAATTCGATATCTGAATTGAAGTCTTTGCGGTCATCCGAGTAGACGAGTTGAAACGTTTCTTGAACGTTGCGATACTTTCCTTTTTGATTAAGGGTAATCGTAACAGTGCTTTGGTTGTCCAGCTGGGCGATATTCCAGATGTCTTCTGCATCGTTATAACCGATGTAAAGATAGGTTTTGCCGGGATATCCGACGATCATAGGGGCGCCCTGGCGAACATAGAATCCATTATAATATGGAATATCTTCGAGTATGAATGTGGTTGTACCATTGTCAAAAGTGGCATTAACGCTGTCACCAAGCTCGAATCCATGTGCTTCGAATGACTCAATCGTTGTATTTACTTTGGCAACGTTGAATTTAACATCGTGTATGAGTGGAGCATTTTTGAGAATGACCTTTGTCTCGTTTGTTTGCACACTTTGTGGAGCCATGGATTGTTGTTTGTGCGGCGAACAGGCTGTTAAATTTACTAAAATTGTAAATAATATAAATAATTCAGATTTGTATTTCATAAGTTTGCTGTATCAAAGATGAACACAATAAATGTATTGGTATAAAAGCAATTCTCTGCAAAAGAGAAAGCACGTGGTTGTGTTTATTACAAATCATCGAATCGTGCTACCTAAGAATGACAGAGTCTTGTGAAGTCGTATCGCGTCATCATCAACAAAAGATCTAAGCCGTTGTGTTTAAGCGCCGCAGGCTAGAGAGGGTAGCGGCGTATTTGCTTGCAAATAGCCACTCAGGGGGAGACTTCCCCCTCGAAAAAGAAAACAATATTCAAGCTTATTTGTGCATAAACGTAGTATATCAGATAAGGGTTTGGGGATGGAATGTGAGCGAGGGGTGTTGTGAACAATGTCTGACATTATGGTAAGCAATTATTATGATCCTGGGATTGAATGGGATGAGACTGCGCATCGGGGGGCGTGGCGGCTGTATGTAAAGCGCGCTCGCGGACGAGACGTGTGTAGCGGTTGTCGTTTTGGAATGGATGCTGCTGTCTTGGGGTCAGAAGAGGATTTGTCGCGCGTTTTGGGGTGGGCTGCGAAAGGCGATGTTAGCAAGTTGAGTTTGGCAATTCGTGGCGAAACGTGCGGTATTGTGTTGTTTGAGGATGGGTTTGCGGCATTCCGTGATAAATTGGGATGTATTCCGCTAGTGATGATTGAACGTGAGCGCGGCGTTGTTGTGACGACGGCACCAGAAATCGTATGTGACGCTACGCGCGGATTAGCGTTGAATGAAGCGTGGGTCGTGCATTATTTGCGCGTGGAATCGAGTCTTGGACTTGAGGATATTTGTGAAGGGCAGACGCGCATACCACCGGGCGGTTGTTATATACAGCGTGGCGCAAAGTGTGGTGTGGTGCGTTATTGGCCAACACCATCGTTTTTTGAGCCGATTCAGCTTAAGCATATTGAAGACGGCATTGATCAACTTCGCGAGTCGCTCGAGAAGGCTGTTTTACGCATTCCAAAAGACAAACCGCTGGTTTATTCCTTGTCAGGGGGGCTTGATTCGGGCGGCATCGTAGGTATTTCATGTGCGCACAGCTCGCATAAGCTAAAGACCGTTTCGTTAATTTCACAGAAGTATGCGTCGAGTGATGAATCACACGAATTAGGTGTGTTGGCGTCAGCGTTGCCGCTTGATATGACGTATATCAACATGGAGGACGTGCCGTCGCTCTCGAATCGAGTTTTGTATCGTCACGATGCGTTTTGTCCGACTGTTTTGCCTGGGGCCGAAACGACGTATGCGTTGTTTGAAGCTGCCGCTCGGATTGCGCAAGGGGCGAGGCTCGTCGTGGGACACAATGGCAATGCGCTCGTTTATGAAGATAACGAAACGGTTTTGCTTGATTTGTTGCGTCGTAGAGATCTGGCAGGATTGATGAAAGAGGCGTTTAGTGCTTCGAAGGCTGATTATGTGAATCTTGCGCGGCGCATGCTTCGTGGTGCGTTGGGTGGAAGACTGCGTTTAACGTTAAAACGGGCTCTCCCAAAAAGAATGGCTGAGCGCTTTTTTGTGCAAACAAATGTCTGGGATTCGTTGGGGGATTGGCTGACGCCGATTGCTCAATCGGCGCATCCTTTTGTGCGTTTTGCGTCGATGCTTGGACCCGATACGGCTCATATGCGCGCGAGTATCGTTCAATCGTGGCGAAATGAGCTCTCTATGCGCATTATGTGCAAGTTTGAGCATATGACGGGCGTCGTCGTACACGATCCGTTGTGTGATCCCAATTTGTATGAGCTTTGTGCGCGTCTGCCTGCCAAGTTGTTTTTGAATTGTGGCAAGTCAAGGTGGGGATATCGCGAAGCACTTAAGCCATTTTTGCCGTCTGAGATCATTGAGCATCCCAAAGTGAAGACGTTTACAGAACCAGTAGAGGATCACTTTACGACGCCTGAAAATCGGGCATGGATTGAGGCCTCGATCGAGTCAATGCGCGATTCTGAATTAAAGAAATACATCGATTTCGAAGCGTTACTTTGTGGATATGTGCGTTGTGCAGACAATATGGCAGCCGGTCAACGACCTGATTTTGCGGCATTTTGTAAATTATGGCGAGCGATGAGTTTGTGTCTTTAGGTTACTACTTAGCAGGGAATTAAACAGGAAGCGCTCAATGTGAAAAGTTGGTGTTTTCAAAAAAGCGAACGTTTGGTTAAAATAATTGAATGCAAAGCGCCTTAAGCACGAAAAATATGTCAATCAGGTGTATAATAAGACGCGCTTTAGGGCGTTTCGTTTTGAATTATGATGAGCATTTGCTCGCAAAGAGTGGATTTCCGGGATGGAATCGAAAAAGATCAGAACTCGTTTTTTATCGTCTTTTACAGCCAAGATTTTTGCGCTTTTACTTTTGGTTGGCGCAATTCCGGTCGTTGCTGATGCTTACTTGTTTGAAAAGGTTACGTCGTTTAATCAAGAGCTTCAGGTCAAAGCCGAAGAGAGTATCAACGATGTCAACGACGTCTATCGTGCCTGGGCTGCTGGTGTAAAGACGAGCCATAATGCGATCAGAGTGCTTATTCGAAACGACGTTGAAATGCTTCTTAAACGGCACAATATCCGTTCGACGGACGAGCTTCTAAACAGCACAGCGTTTAAAGAAGATTTAAAAACTCGAATGGAGCGGCGTGTCAACGAGACAGAGAGACTGTTGACGTTTGAGATGAACGTTGATCAGAAGCTGTATTTTAAGATCGACGACAATCAGGCGCATCCCAATATGACGACGGATAGCATGTTTGCCAATATTCGTCTTGGCGAAGAGGACAACATGATGCGATTGCCTCCGATGCCTCCCAGGCCTCAGGAAGAAGATCAAGAAGTTCTCGAAGCGACTGTCGATGGCGAAGACGTTGAAGCCGTGAGCGAAGTGGCACTGCCTCATACATTGCCCGAACGCGCGGCGCGCGAACGTATGTTTAACGCACCGATCGAATTGACGATAACCGTTGGCTATGACAGCAGTATTACAGAGGCATTCGAAAAACTTGGTGAGCGACGTGGACTTCACAGTAGCATCAATGCCATGGAAAACGATCAGACAACGTCACTTTCCACGCTATATCGCAATTTCTTTATCCTAGTAATTGCGATTGTTGGCTTGCTCGTCGTTTGTGCAGGCGTTTTGATCGTTTTGCCGCTAAGTAATCAAATTCAACGCCTCGTAAAAGGGACCAAACGCGTCTCCGAAGGCGATCTCGAAACGCAGGTTGAAGTCCGTGGCAATGATCAGATTGCAGAGCTGACACATCAGTTCAATGCTATGATCAAAGACCTCAAGTCGGCTCAAGACAACCGCGCTTACATCGAACGCATGCAGGCTTGGCAGGAAGTAGCGCGTCGACTCGCTCATGAGATTAAAAATCCCCTTACGCCCATGTTGCTTGCCATGCAGCAGCTCGACAAAAAATTTGATGATTACATCGAGAATCCGAAAAAGTATCGTCGACTTCTTGATGACGTCATGGAAATTATGAACGAAGAAGCTGCAACACTGCAAAAATTGGTTAAAGAATTCAGTAGCTTTGCTCGCTTGCCAGTTCCAGATCGAAAATCCATGAATTTTTTCGAATTTGTTTCGACAACCATCGAGCAGAATCCTCAGTTTTCGGAAGATACGAAGCGCCTTACCGTCAAAGAGCCTGCCGAAGCGCTCAAGGCGCGAGAGGCGCAGCTCGATAAAGAACTTATGCGTCGAGTGATCGTCAATATCGTGAAAAACGGTATTGAGGCTGCGCAGAATGCGCACATTGAGCCCGAGATTGACGTCGAACTGCGTGAAAAACCGAGTGACAATGGTGGCAAATCGGCGCTGTGGCTGCTCATTATCGATAATGGTCCTGGTCTGACGGCCGAGCAGAAAGAAAAGATCTTTAATCCTTACTTTACGACCAAATCGGATGGCACCGGGCTTGGGCTCGTGATTGTTCGCAAGATCGTGCAGGATCATGACGGCGATATTTCGCTCCATGATCGTGATGATGGGGAGCGCGGCACGCAGGTCGACATCATCTTGCATTAGTTCGACAGACGCTTTGAAGGGCTTCTGATTCGTTTGTATCCTTTGGATTTATATACAAAAACTTATTTTGTATATTTTGTGGCTCGCTATCGTGCCGATACGCGAGCCTTTCGCGTGCTTTTCCGGCCTTTGGCCGTCAATACGCCCGCGACCTTGCATGGGGGCGTTTGCCTCCTCAAATGATATTGTATAAAATTTACGTTGTTATTTCTTCGTAGAATATAAATATGTTTCGTTTTGATCCCAAGAATTACAGCGAAGATAAGCTTCAGGCTGTTATGCATGACAAAGGTCCGATGCTGGTATTGGCTGTCGCAGGCTCAGGCAAAACGTACGCGATCACCCATCGCATCGCTTATCTAACTGAGATCTGCGGCGTTGATCCTGCGTCGATCGTCGCCGTCAGCTTTACAAACAAAGCGGCGCGTGAACTGCGCGAACGCGTTGGAAAACTCATCGGTAAAGAACGTGCAAGGCTGTGTCAGCTTTCAACGTTCCATGCCATGGGGCTCGAAATTTTGCGAAAACATCTCGATAAACTCGGCTGGAAAATGCCTTTCGCCATCTTCGGTGATGATGATCAGCGTCGCATTCTCAAAGAAGTATGCAAAGATATTCACTTTACAGGCCCTGCGTCGGATCCCGAAAATTTGATGCACTTTATTTCTAAAGTCAAAACGCATCACTGTGATCCGCTCGATCTACTGCCGAGTTGGAACCCGCGTCGTCTGACTTACAAAAAGATCTTCGACGATTATCAGAGTATTCGCAAATCGATGAATGGCGTCGATTTTGACGATATGATTGCGCTGCCTGTCGAGTTGTTTGAGCGTTTCCCTGATATTCTGGCGAACTATGAAGATGCTTGGCAGTATATCATGGTCGATGAGTACCAGGATACCAATGCTTTGCAGTTCAGAATGATTCAATTGCTGTGCTCACATCACGCAAATATTATGGTCGTCGGTGATGATGATCAGGCTATCTATGCTTTTCGTGGTGCTGAGTCGGAGCATATTCTCAACTTTCCGAACTTGTTTGATGACGTGAAAGTTGTGAAGCTCGAATTTAACTTCAGGTCGACACGGCACATCTTAAATGCAGCAAATGGCGTCATTCAAAAAAATGAAAAGCGTCATCCAAAAATGCTGAAAACTGAATCAGATGACGGCGAAAAAGTTCGTGCGTTTGCCTGTCCGTCTCCTGAGGACGAGGCAAATTTCGTGATTGAGCAAATCGAAGATATGCGCGTGGCGCGCAACCTCAATTACAAAGATTTTGCCATTTTGTATCGTGCAAATGCACAAAGTAATTTGCTCGAAGAAGCCTGTATTCGCCAAAATGTTCCCTACCGGATCGTTGGCGGGTCAAAGTTCTACGACCATGTTGAGATTCGAGACCTCGTCTTTTATATGCGCACGGCTTTGTCGCCCAACGACGAACTTGCGTTGCGTCGAATTATTAATACTCCGCGCCGTGGCATTGCTGCTGCTGCGCTTGAACATATTGATGCCACTTCACGCGAACAGCACATCTCCTTTTTTGAAGCCCTTAAAGCGGAAGCCAATGGCACAAATTTGCTTGCCGCTGCTCGCTATAAATTGACTGAGTTCATTCATACAATAGAGACATTTCATCAAAGATTCGCCGAAAAAAAAGATCCTATGGCGACGATCATGCAGGATTTGATTGATTCCATTCATTTTAGAGAATGGATTCAAAGTTCAAGCTCGAGCGACGTACAGGCTCGCATTCGAAACGAAAATATTCGTGAGCTCCTCAATGCATTGGCTCTTTTTGAGCGTACGGACGGACACGACCTCATGGGTTTCTTACAAAAAATTTGTATTGAGCCGCCTCAGCAGAAGAACGACGATCCCAATGCAGATGTGGTGACGATGATGACGCTTCATAGTTCTAAAGGACTTGAGTATCCGGCCGTATTTATCGTTGGATGCGAAGAAAATCTGATTCCACACGCGAATGCTCTTGATCCTCCAAACCCTGATGCGCTGGCAGAAGAACGCCGTCTGTTTTACGTCGGCATTACGCGCGCAAAAAAATACCTTACGTTGACGCGAAGCAAAACGCGCCATAAGCTCTACCAGACTGATAGCGCTTTGCCATCGCGCTTTTTAGACGATATTCCGGCTTCAACCATTGAAGTGAACGATGCTGAGTCTGAAGCTGCTAAATCGATGCGCAAGGAAAACCAGGATATGGCTGCACACTATCTTGCTGCACTTAAGGAGCTTCTCAAATAATGGCGTTGGGCTAAATTATTGTGGCGATGCTGAGACATCGCATTGGCGCCGACGGCTTATCGCCGCAGGCGAAGAGAGGGTAGCGGCGTATCGGCAAAGCCGATAGCCGCTCAGGGGGACACTTCCCCCACAAATCATAAAACGAAGTGTGAAGCTGCTATGCATAGCGCTTCATTGCAAATATGCTTTCACTCAAAGAAACGTATATGTCTATTTGTCGTAAGATCATTTATCTGCTCACATCTTTGATCTGCTGTGCCTGTGCGATGACGCAGCCAGAGATTGCGCGGCCCGACGCTGCACTTCAATCTGCTATCGTTGCGGGTGACTGCAAGGCCGTTTACGCGTTTATGAGCGATGATATTAAAGATATTTTTGGCTCTGTGGATGCGTTTTGTCGTTACTTTGACGACAATCACACCCAGTTTGAAGTGTGGGCGGCGCGCTTGGATGGTAGCTTTGCCGCGGATGATTATCGCCGCTTTGCGTATATTTCGGATGATCCTCAGGGGGTATTTCGACTTGAATTTGTCGATAATACTTGGAAGTTTGAGGATGATCCGAAAACAATTATTTTTGTCGAACCTGCCGATCTCAGAGAGAGATTTTATAGTTACCTTTCAAGTCGACGCTTTTTGCAGCAGTTAAGCGATTTTGTGGAAGAAACGCAGCCTGATCGGGCGCACCAGATCATGACTTATTTTAGGCAGAACACAAATCGCGATAATTTCACTTTTGTGGGACCTTTTGCGGTCGCTACGATTGGTGAGCAACTTACCATTCGCTTTGTTTACAGAAAACAGGGCGCCTCACAGGGCGTCTGGGAAATTTATAGATGTCATTTAAATCTCTGAGTTACTGCGCCTCACTGCCCCTAGCTGAAGCTCGAGCTCTGTGTGGCGGAAAAGCTGTCAATTTGGCACGTCTGAATGCTGCTGGCTTTAGGACGCCTAATGCGTTCATTATTACGACTGAAGATTTTGAGCGTGAAGTCAGTGCGGCGTTGAGAGGCGCTGATAAGTTATCTGATCCGCGCGAAATTGTTGTTCAGATGGCTTTTTCGGCGGCATTTGATGCGGAACTTCGTGACGCTTGCCGAAGTTTGGCAACGACGCGTTTTGCGGTTCGATCAAGCGCCACAGACGAAGATACGAGCGAACACTCTTTTGCTGGTTTGCTCGAAAGTGTGATCAATATCGAGGCAGATGCTTGTCCAGAGGCGATTCGACGCGTATGGGGCAGTTTTTATGCGCCAGAAAGGTTGATGTTCCCAATTCAGGCGCCGCTAGACGCTGATATCCCATCTATGGCGGTTCTGTTGCAGCAGTGCATTCAGAGTGAATTTGCCGGCGTCGTTTTTACGCGTCATCCGCTCGAAGGTGATTCTGCGATCCTTGTCAATGTCACGCGCGGCGAAGGTGAAACCGTCGTTAGTGGAAAGGGCGGCGAATCTGTGACGATTAGACGTTGTGAATTGGAACGCGGCAATCTGCCTAAATCGGATGTTTTGACGTCTTATCAGCTACGTACACTGGCTTATACAGCATTGCGAGTGCAGGACGCACTTGGGGCGCCGCAAGATATCGAATTCGCTTTTTCGGAAGGGCAGCTCTTTTTGTTACAAACGCGCGATATTGCTGCAGATGCCAATTGCAATGCACCTCAGAATCATCTCTTTTCTAATGCCAATGTTGGTGAAGCGTTGTCTGGCGTGTGTACCCCCATGACGTGGAGTGTCGGAACGAGTTACGCGGAACACGGTTTTGAACAGATCTTTAACGCTGCCGGGCTTAATGTCCCTGCTTCGTATCGCTTTATCACGACTTTTTTTGGACACCTCTACCTCGATATTTCTCAGATCTTGAGCGTTTTTGGGCAGGTTCCCTTCATCGGGCGCGATCGTTTTGGCAAAATTGCTGGTGTCTCTCATATTGCGGATTACGTTTGTGACGTCGATAAACTTAGCCGGGCCAAATTTGTGAGCCAGCTTCCGCTTTCCGTGTTTCGGTTGATCAAGACGCAGAGTCGTGTCAATCATCTTTCGGAGCATAGCGTTTCGTTCTGCGCATGGCGAGATAAGTTTTGGAACACTGACATTGAGTCACTATCGCACGCGTCACTTAAAGATATTTATGAGGATTTGTACGCGCATTTCATCGAGTGCGGTGACGATATGCTCGTCGCAGGAATGAACTTTTTGATTTCGTATTTCCTTATTTCCTCGATCCTCAATCGTTTGTCAGAACGCGACGCTGCAGAATTAGAAACGTATCTGTTTAGTGATATTCGGGAAATACAAAGTGCTGCGCCCGGACTCGAACTGCTGGCGATGGCTTCGGAGCTTGCCAATAAATTGGAACTACGCAGTGCAATCCTTGAACATTCCTTCGATAGTGCGCAAAGTGTAGCGGACTTTTTTGAACAAACGGTTACAATTCCCGAGGCAGCCGCGTTTAAAAAGCGATTTGACAGCTTCCTTAAAAACTACGGCGCACGCGCAAATCAGGAAGCTGAGCTGGCAAATCCCCGTTGGCGAGAAGATCCGAGTTTTCTGTTTCAGGTTATTCAGGGGCACCTTAAAGCGCCTGCCAATGCCGTAAGCTCGGGTAAAGTCGATTTATCCGCCGCAGTGCAGGCCCTCAAACTGCGCATGTTCCCGGGAAATCGCTTTATCTTCAACAAGCTCCTCGATAAAGCACATGCATCCGCCCGTCTGCGTGAAGTTTGGCGAGCTTACGTCGTCGACGTTCTCGGCGCATTTCGTCACTTTTTCCTCGCTTGTGCGCATCGCATGATCGCTGCGGATCAGCTTACAGACGCTCAAGACGTCTTCTTTCTCACGCTCAGTGAAGTGCGTGTATGGCTCAACGATTCTCACGCTCTTGATGACGCACGCCTTCGGGTTGCATTCAGACGAGCGCGCCATGAAGCCTTTTTGTCTGCTCAGAGCTTGCCAGATACGTTTACGCGCCATCCTAATACTTGCAAAGCTATGGATCCATGCACATGCCAGTCGCAGCTTCGCGGACTTCCTGCAAGCCCTGGCTGCGTTCGTGCTCGAGTTCGCGTTATACGTGATCTCCAAAAGGACGCTTCCTCACTTCAGCACGGCGAAGTTATCGTTGCTAAATCGACGGACGTCGGGTGGACGCCGCTCTTTTTGCTTGCTAGCGCGATCCTTACAGAGCAGGGCGGACCACTTTCGCACGCGTTCGTCGTCGCTCGTGAATATGGTATTCCAGCTGTCGTCTCTGTTCCCAATCTGCTCGCTTCCCTCAAGACCGGTGATCTCGTTACCATTGAAGCTGCGCGCGGTATCATTTCCGTTGAATCTTCCAACGCGTGATTTCTTCGCGCTTCAGTACTTCAAACTCTTTTTGTTGGATCGTCGGCTATTGTGACGCTTTGCGCCCCAATACGCCGACGTGCGCGCCTTCTCACCGCCTTTGGCGGTTCAATACGTCGCGCATTCTGTGCCTTTGCTTTGATGCACAATATACAATTGATTTAATATTATAATAGCTTCGCAGAATAGTTCTGTTTGTTCGATCTATCTCAATACTTTAACTTCATGCGTAGCGCAGCTAGAATCGGATACAAGCGGCGTTTGAATGGATCCGTTCAGAATGACTAGAGGTATGGAAAATGAAAACAAAAAGACGCGGCTATTTGCCTGAGTATGACGATCAATTTGGTGCGCATGGTGTGCAACGATTAAAAGAAGCTGCGATTGACGCACTTTTTTTGTTAAATCGAGGATACGATACCCGCCGTGCTTCGCATATCGCTATGGAGCATTATCAGCTCTCTGAAATGCAACGCGTTGCGCTTTCAAGAGGTCTTGATCCTGACCAAACTGTTGCTCGACGCTCACAAACGCGCGTTACACCTTCGCAACTCGCTGGTCAAACCGTCTACATTGACGGCTTTAACGCTGTTATCTTGATGGAATCTCTCGTCTCTGAATCTCCTGTTTTTCGATGTCTCGATGGAGCTATACGCGATTTGGCTAATCTCAAAGGATCGTATCATATCATCGATAAAACCGAGCCAGCGATTCGACTCGTTTTCGCTCAACTCGATAAACTACAAATTGCAAAAGCAATTATAAATATTGATAGCCCTGTTTCAAATTCACGTAATCTCAAAGTGCTTTTGCTTTGCTTGGCCAAAGATTATAATGTTGAGATCGAAGTGAATTTAATTGATGCTTGTGATAAGTCTTTTTATAATCAAAATAATGTTATTACAGGTGATTGCATTGTTATCGATAATGCAAAATCGTGGGTACCGCTTTACTCTTGGATTGTTGATGATCGAAAATTGACGCATAATGTGTGGTTGATCGATTTTAGTCAAATGAATCTCAAAGTTTAAACAGAATCACTGTAGGTAGGACAAAAATGAATGAATATATAATCATTCGATGTCGTTCCGTTGTGTTAGTGAAATAATTATTTGACAGTAGTACTGTTTGATATGTGATTTTGTTAGTATGTGATAAATAGTATTACTGCTGTCCCACGAAGTTTTTATAAAATACTCTGATAACTCTACAGTAGCTTTATTTTATCGCTATATAGTCACTTCAAAACATGAAAAAGATTTAAGATTACTGTTAAATCGAACGCGTCGCGAAGCCGAAGTCAAGCAGCATGCGCGCATGTTGAAGCCGAAGTCAAGTTCGCGCCTCGGATAGCATTGTTTATTAAGTAAATTTGCAAAAATCTTCAAAACGGTTTTAAAAAGATAGTAGACGGTCTATGATCAAAGGAGCTGGCTCATGCTCAGTCAGCAAGTACGCATGAAATCATAGATCATGCTGTCATGGATACGATTTATGGTCAGTAAGAACTATTGTTCATTCTTCAAAATTAGGAGACTTCAAATTGATATCATTCGCAAATGATTACGTTGCGGGCGCACATCCTGACATTATACAAAGACTCATCGAAACAAACATGGAGTCACTTCCTGGATATGGCTGTGATCCTTATTGCGAAAGTGCAGCTCAGAAGATTAAAATTGCTTGCGAGTGTCCTCATGCAGAGGTATTTCTTTTAACTGGTGGAACACAAACAAACCAAATTATTATTAGTACAATGTTGAATGCTTTCGAAGGCGTCATTTCGGCACGTACTGGTCATATCAGTGTTCATGAGGCTGGTGCCATAGAGTTTTGTGGTCATAAAGTCTTAGAAATTGATGGTGTCGATGGCAAATTGTCTGCTCAAAACATAAAATTATATCTTCAAAATTTCTATAATGATGATACGCGTGAACACATGGTGTTTCCAAAAATGGTCTATATCTCCTTTCCGACCGAATTAGGTACACTCTACTCCAAAAGAGAATTACAAGCTATCTCTGAAGTTTGTCGCGAATATAAATTAATATTATTCATCGATGGTGCACGTCTCGGCTACGGACTCGCTAGTGAACAGAACGATCTGTCTCTTAGTGATATAGCTGCTTTATGCGATGTCTTTTACATTGGTGGCACAAAAGTAGGGGCTTTATGCGGTGAAGCTGTTGTGTTTACTAAAAATAATACGCCCAAGCACTTTATTACACAAATCAAGCAACATGGTGCTCTGTTGGCAAAAGGTAGACTGCTAGGCATTCAGTTTGATACGTTGTTTTCAAACGATTTGTACATGAGAATAAGTCGACATGCTATTCAAATGGCTGAAAAATTAAAAACAATTATATTAAATAAGAATTACAAATTCTACATTAATTCTCCTACCAACCAGCAATTTATTGTCCTCAATAATCAAAAAATAGACGAACTCCAAAAACATGTTTGTTTTAGTGTTTGGTCAAAATATGATGATAATCATTCCATCGTGCGTTTTGCAACAAGCTGGTCAACGACAGAATCCGATCTCGATCAACTTGATCAAATTTTGTAAAGAGTAGCGTGGGTTAGCCAATGTCTTGGATTTATTCTCAAAACGTCTGTGATCAAGATGTGTGGGGCGTGATTTATAAATGAACAAAAAGCTTCAGTTATCATGAGTAAATCGCGCAGCGAAGCCGAAGGCAATCTGCGCGTGCAGCGATGAGGGAAAACAAAACGTGATCTTTACGGATCGTTTGGGTGAGAATAACTGTCCACTCCCGATGGATGAACTGTTGGTATGCCATCGGGAATGGAATTAAGGGGTTACTTTTTCTTCATCAGGGGTGAATTGTGATCAACTCGGGCCCAATTTCCTGCACGAGCTTCATTCATTAAAGCTGTGTTTACTGTTTCACAATATTGATTGCGTTCAGGCATACCTGCTTGTATTTGCGGCATCAAAAGCTGATAAATTTCTTTCGATGCTAGGTCTTTGACTTGAACGATTTGTTCATCAAACAGATAAGAACCAGCGCTTCCTCCGCGACACTCGTCCTCTTCATCGTCAGGTTTACAATAATCAAAACTTTCCCACTCGTAGGCACAAATAGATTCGGGTTGGCCTGTTATAACTTGCCAATACTGATGAAGGGCCTTCTCGCCTTTGGCTGCTGATGCTGTTAGGAAGATAACGCCTGATGTTAAATTGTAATTGTTGTATTCGTTCAGCGTAATGAAAGGATTCGTAATGGTCGGTCCAACGGATTCACATGCATCATCGTCGATAACAGGAGAACTGGGGAGATAATAGGACATTCCAGAGGCAGTCTGTTTTAACTTTTTCTCCGTAGATGGTTTGTGAATTTCGAACGGATTTTCTATAAATCTTGCTAAATCAGAGGCGTAATACGCAGGATTAAATGCTTTAAAGAAACCTGCTAGTCCAGGAATGTTACGCTTTTCCGGGTTCATATTTGCAGCACAGTATGCATAATTCTCGTATTGTTTGGCTGTCTGTGTTACTGCAATGGGGTGCGTTAAATCTTTGTCTTTCCCCGAAAAAGGAATGCAGTATCGATTGTCGTCAAGTGCCTGGGGGTTATTAGCATGAACTGCTATGTAGCAGGGGGTATTGAGCTCTTTATCATTAAAAATGAGGTATTCCGGAACGCCCTTCTTTGTTTTGATAGCTCGTTTAAAGGTCAAGCGCTCTTCTGGAGGTGATGTTGTACAAAAATAGTTGACACTTTTTCTGCATGGATTCTGTAAAAGAGCAGAAGCCGTAGGAGGGCGTCTATGAAGAAAAGAAATCATTATGATCACGAGTTCAAGGTTCAGGCAGTCAAATTGGCGCTTGAAATA
>JAZRWH010000032.1:0-11648 GCA_045599585.1 Myxococcota bacterium | reverse complement strand
ACTTTACTAAGGTCTCTGACAGCTATATCAAACGTGTCTGTAATGAAATTAATCAGAGACCTCGAAAAGTACTTGGTTGGAAGACACCGGAAATGGTTTACTCAAATATGCATTTGGATTGACAATTTTCCGTCTCCCCCTGATCGGCTATTTGCTTCGCAAATACGCCGCTACCCCCTCAATCCTACAGCCCTACAGAAACAATTTTTATAAACGCGATTTCTCTGCTCAAGGTAATCTCGCATAATTTGGTTCGTCAAGTCACACGACAGTCGACAAATGGCTCGTCGTATGGAAGGCGCCGAAGGCGACTGAGAAGACGAGCCAGAACGTCGTATGGAAGACGCCGAAGGCGGCTGAGAAGACGTTCCCCAAACACCCCACTCTAAGCGCGTTTGTCAATCTGGAATTCAATTATGACGCCTAACTCCTCTGAAAATGAAAGCCTCTGGCGAAGCGGCGAATTTGAAAACATCACCAAGTCGTTCCGAGACCGATACAATCGCATGCAAGAACAGCTTGAGTCACTCAAAACGATCGCATTCAGCATCAGTCAAAATCTCAGCGATAGAGAATTGACCAAAACGATTTGTACGCAGACGTCTCAGCTCATGCGGGCAGAGCGAACGACGCTCTATATTGTGAATACAGAAAGACCAGAGCAACCCATTCTTGAAACGCGCATAGCCCAAAATCCAGAGCCCATTCGAGTCGAGTTTAAGCATGGCATCGCGGGAAACGCAGCTTATTACCGCAAGATTATCAACCTTAAAGACGCCTACAAAGACAAGCGCTTTGATCCCAAACTGGATGAGCTCACGGGACTGAAAACGACCTCGTGCATCTGCGCGCCAATCCTCATCCGCAATGAGCTTTTTGGCGTTATCGAAGTCATCAACAAAAGATCGGGTTATTTTACGCTTGAAGACGAAGAGATGCTTCTCAGCCTATGCGGTCAGCTCGGTGTCAGTCTTGCGCAATATCGGTTTTATGTCCAACTGACGAATAGCAATGCAGAACTCATTGAAGCCCGAGAGGACTTGAGAACCAAAAACGAAGAGCTTGCGCAACGCAATGACGAACTTCAGATGCTTTATGATGTCGAGCGAGATGCCACGCGTGCACCAGATCTTCCATCGTTTTTAGAGAGGATGTCATCGAGATGTCTAAAGATTTTCCGAGCCAATTATACGGCAATCATCCTTTGTGACAACAACGGATCGCATTTTTACGAAATGACGCGTCAGAACGACATCACGACACAACTGTCGACGCGCACGGTAACGCGGTTTCCGAAAGCATTGACGACGCTTCCGCCTCAGACCTCCATGGCACTGGATGCATCAGTCGTCGATGATCTTGAGATCCAAACCAAGCTCGAATTAAATACGCCGCTCAACGCACTTCTAGCCATTCGGCTATCGAAAAACAACCGCGATTTAGGGGCATTCATCATTGGTCGAAACGAAAAAGCGCTCATGCCGTTTTCAACCAATTCAGGCCATCTATTTGAGATCGTTGCGAACAGTCTTTCATCGATGATTGCACTTCTACGGGAACGAGCAGAAGACGAAAAGCAACGCAGACTGACGATGCTTGGTCAAATGATGTCTTCACTGATGCACGACATGAAGACGCCTCTATCAAACATCCAGGGCTATTCTGAGCTTTTGGCAATGCCCAATGCAACCCAAGAGAAGCGAGAAAATTTTTCTAAAGTCATCGAAAGGCAAGTTGACACGCTCAAAACGATGATCTCTGAAGTTCTGTTATTTTCTCGCGGGGAAACCAATTTAATGATTAAACCCGAATACATTGCCGACATCATTCAGACAGCAGTAAGTGATTTACAAGCGCATGCCGAAGAGCATCATATAAAGCTCAAACTCGATGTTCATTTTTCAGAAACCATACCGTGCGATGCAGCAAAGCTACAGCGTGTTATTATCAATCTAGTAAAGAATGCGATAGAAGCTCTTGGGGAGCATGGCCAAGTCTTGATTTCGTCGTACGCCGATGAAGAGTATTTTTATTTAAAGATCGAAGACGACGGTCCAGGTATTCCGCCAGAGATACGCGCGTCACTGTTTGAACCCTTTGTGACGCGCGGCAAAATTGGGGGGACAGGGCTTGGTTTAGCGATAGTTAAAAAGATTATTGACGAACACAAGGCCAAGATAACCTGCATACCAGCCACACCACACGGTTCAATATTCCTCATTGCGCTTCCAAGAGGGTAGTGATTACGTTGAGCAAGGTACTCGCGATACTCAGATTAACTTTCATTCTTTTGCATATTCTTCAGTAGTTTAATATAATGCACAGATTATTCTGTCCTTCGGAGCGAGTCGGTGAGGAGGACAGCAGGCGTACCCAATAAATTTTGGATATGCCGACAACAAAAGAGGCTTAAAAGCTATTCCTAAAGATCGATTTATATTTTGCCTGCCGCAGACGAACGGCCTGTGCGAAGTTAACCAAACAATCATTTTATTAACTTTTGCTTAATTAGGCGCTTAGTTTAATTGAGAAGAGCTACAATTTGTTTGTTTTTATCAGCATAGACGGCTATACACCCGCCCACTTATTATCACGGAGGTATTTAAAATGAGTAAGCTCTTAGAAATGCTAAGCAAAGCTGCTGAAGAAGCCGTTGACGCTGCCCAAGCCAATCCGGAAATGAAACCGGACATGCTTTATCAAGAGCCAGTACGGCAAGCCAAACCCATTTCTCCGCTCAGGCCGATATCGCTTGCCCAACCTAAGCCAAAAGTGACCGAATCCATAACATGTGCAGCGCTTCCTCCGATTCAGATGCGCCCCGACAAGCCGTCTCACGCGCCTGTACCATCTATCGTGACGGCCCGATCCAATCCTGTGAGTTCGGTAGATCTCTCACAAAATAAAGACATCCAAGATTTTTTTAATAAAGTTGAACAATTAGATGACTTCGACGCGTCATCCAGCGAAAGCATGCTTCAAATCAACGAAGATGATATTGTTGATGTGACGGACGATGCGCTTAGCGAAGATGGATTCAGTCTCATCGACGGACCTTCATTCAGTCTTAGCGAGGATTCTTCCTTCAACATCGATATTGATGTCGATGAAAGCTTAGCAGAAGATTTGGTGAGTTCCCCCGAGATTACAGCGCTCGGTTCTGCTTCATCGACCAACGAAGTTCATCCCAATGCAGATGCCATATTAACCTTTGTTAACACGCTCAAGACGAAGATCTCCAACCTTGAGAAGAAGCAAACCGAATCGGAAGCCCTGATCGAACTGCTCAAAAAACAGCTTGATGACGCGAATGCAGCGCTTGAAGTCGCAAACACACGCGCCTCCGACGCCGTGGCCCAACTCAACGATGCAGCAAAGCGCTACGCCACGCTTCATGGCCAAGCGACCCAACTTCAAGAAAAGCTCGTCCGAGCATCAGCGGATTTTGACAACTACCGTAAACGTGTTGCCCGTGATCAGGCTCAATTAAAGGAACAGATGCAGGAAAAAGTCGTTGCAGACTTTCTCAATGTTATGGACAACCTTGAACGAGCGATCCAACATGCGCAGGTTTCAAATAACTTTGACAACCTCTTACACGGAGTTGAGCTCACAGCCAAAATCTTTTCACAGTCCCTCGCCAAACAAACATGTCAGGCTTTCGACAGTATTGGAAAAGCTTTCGATCCCAATTTTCACGACGTGCTTTCGCGAGTCGAATCCGCTGAGGCTCCGCACAATACCATCGTTCAAGAACACCTCAAAGGCTATATGATGCACGACCGCCTTCTGCGGCCGGCTCTTGTCGTCGTTTCGCAACAACCAGAAGTTCCTGCAGTCCCCCCCGACCCAGCACCTTCTGTAGAAGAACAACCCGTCGAGAATGAATCAACTGCTGAAGCAGAAAACGAAGAACTCATAAAGGAGTAATTTTTATATGTCCAAAGTCATTGGTATTGACCTGGGTACAACCAACTCCTGCGTTTCCGTGATGGAAGGCGGAGATGTTGTCGTCATCACAAACAGAGAAGGCTCACGAACGACGCCGTCTATCGTCGCTTTTAGCAAAACCGGCGAAACGCTCGTCGGTCAGATGGCGAGACGACAAGCTGCAAAAAATCCGAAGTCAACAATTTTCGCGGTCAAACGTCTCATTGGACGTACAATTGATGACCCCGAAGTTGTACGCATGAAATCCCTTGTCCCCTTCGAAATTGTTCCCAGTGGTGAAGGTGAAAAGCAATTTCCCTGCATTCAGGTTCACGACCAGGTTTATAGTCCGCAAGAAATCTCTGCACTTATCCTCGGAAAACTGAAAGACGTTGCAGAAGAGTACCTCGGCGAAAAAGTTGAGCAAGCCGTCATCACAGTTCCTGCGAACTTCAATGACTCTCAGCGTCAAGCAACCAGAGACGCAGGTCGCATCGCAGGCCTCGATGTTCTTCGCGTTATCAACGAACCTACGGCGGCATCGCTCGCTTACGGTTTTGGAGAAGATAAAGACGAAACGATCGTTGTTTACGATCTTGGTGGTGGTACCTTCGATATCTCGATCCTACGCCTTGGCGATGGACTTTACGAAGTTCTATCGACACTCGGTGACCCATTCCTTGGTGGTGAAGACTTCGATAACATCATCGTCGAAAAATTGATCGAAGAATTCAACGCAGCCAATAACTGCGATATTACCACGGATGAAGCTGCCGTCTACCGAATCAAAGAAGCAGCGGAACAAGCTAAACAGGAACTCAGTATCTCTAATGAGACCTTCGTCAACCTGCCCTTCATCGCCGTAAAAGGATCGGAGCCACTTCACCTTGAACGCACCATCATGCGCGTCGAACTTGAAGACTGGACAAGACATCTCGTCCAAAAAACACTCCCAATGTGCGAACAAGCCATTGCAGATGCTGGACTCTCCAAATCTGACATTACGAAAATTGTTCTCGTCGGTGGTATGACACGTATGCCGCTCGTCCGCGAGGCCGTCTCCGATTTCTTCGGACTTCCCATCGACACGAACGTCAATCCTGACGAAGTCGTTAGCGTTGGTGCATCGATTCAGGCTGGCGTTCTCAACGGTGAAGTCGAAGAAGTTATGCTCATGGACGTTACCCCGCTCTCGCTCGGTGTCGAGACGGCCGGCGGTGTCTTCCTACCGCTGATTCCGCGAAACTCCGCGATTCCCTGCGAAGCTTCCGAAATCTTTACGACCTCTGTCGACTACCAAGAAATGGTGCCCGTACACGTTCTTCAGGGTGAATCTCCTATCGCAGCCGAAAATCACTCTCTCGCTCGCTTCGAGCTCTGGGGGCTCCCTAGACTCCTCCGTGGCATGCCTCAGATCGAAGTGACCTTCAGCATCGATGCAAACGGTATCGTCTCTGTTTCGGCGGTCGAAAAAGCAACCAAACACGAAGCGAATATCAAAATCGAAGCCAGCGGTGGTTTCAGCGAAGACGAAATCAATCAGATGATTAGCCGTGCTGAAGAACAACGCGAACAAGATCAACATCTCCATGATATCATTGAGGCCGCAAACGGCGCTCGTAGCGCCCTTTACCTCACAGAGCGCTCCATGAAGGAGCTCGGCTCTTACCTCAATGAGATGCAAAAAGAAAATTGGCTTGAACATATCAATGAAGCCAAACTTCTACTCGATCTCGATCCCCGCGAAATCCAGCTCGAAGATATTCAGCTCGCCAAAACGAACCTTGAAACGATTCAGCAGCTCATTGCAGAAGCAGCCTATAAAGCCATGACTGCAGATAGTGAAAATAAAAGCGAGTAAATGAGGGCTTAATATAATGAAACCCGTTCAAATCTACCGAAAAACTATGGTCTTTAACTGGTATAAGCTCGGCTTTGGCATTCTAACGAGCTTTGTCTGCGCTATTTTTTTTGGCGCAACATGGTTCTGTGCTCAGCACTTCGACCTCCAGTTGTCCTCGCTCATCGGTGCTTGCTCGGGTGCCTTCCTACTCGCGGTAGGTATTTACTATTTCATTATGATTAAGCAGGGATTTGCGATTAAAATCGGACACCTCGCAGTCATCGAATACGCGCTTCGAAACAATGATGTCCCCGCAAATCCCATCGACTTCTCTAAAGATGTCATCCAACAACGATTCGGCTCTACCGCCAAATATTACCTTTTTGATCGCGAACTCGAACAAGCTACACACCAAATCAGCCGCGTTATAGCCCGCGGATTCTCACTCGAATCCGAAGAACCAGACTTCAACCAATCTAACCAAATCGTCCGTTTCATCAGCCTGCCAGCACTCAACCTTGTCGATGAATGCTGCCTCGCTTATGCCCTCCAAAAGTCAGATTACGAAGTCCACGCGGCATGCACCGATGCATTAACTATTTTAGCCATGAATTGGAAAAAATATATGCATGCTGCCTTTAGAATGAGCTTGCTCGTCTACGCCTTTATTCTTCTTGTATCCATTATCATCTTCATTCCAGGATACTTCGTCTGTAGTGCCCTCATGCTGAGCCCCCTGCCCTGGGTCGGCATGTCCATTATCCTTGCATTCGTCTTCAAACTCGCTTTTTTAGACAGCTACATTCTCATCCAAATGGTATGCACATTCCTCAGCATCACACAGGAAACCCAAATAGACCGCAAAAACTACTTCAAGCTCGATCACTGGTCCAAAGCTTACGAAAAAATTCGCAAAACTGCTGAAAAAATCGCAGAAAAAGCAGAAGACGACCAAGAAAAAGCAGAACGCAAAGCCGCGCGAGAAGCCCAAAAAGCTGCTGCTACTGAGCAATCCGATCCCGCTGCAGAATAAATTTCACAAACCATCAACAAACAAACCGCATTCAGGTTATTTGTCGTTTGTTATTTTGGTTTTGAAATTTGTTATATTTTTCAATGTTTTTTTGAGGGGGAAGTGTCCCCCTGAGCAGCTATGGGAATGACGTCATCAATCCTTCAAATGCTGTATTTCCCAAACGTCATCCCCATACGCTGCTACCCTCTCGGCCTGCGGCGCATAAACACAACGCAACAATGTTTTGAAATTAATAATTTTTAAGAACATCGATTTTCGGATAACGATTTTAGCTTGAACAATCATGTAATCGTGATCATTCTATTCGATTGTAGTCACTCATTTGAAAAGACGGGCGTATTGGATGAGATTGACATTTAATAACAATCCTAGCAATAGCTAAGATAGGGGTTAACCTAACAAACCAAGAGAGCGATCCAATAGCCCGTCTGTGCGAGCGTATTGAGCGTAAGCGAAATAGCGAGCGTCCCAAGAAAGAATGATAAGAGGAGAAGGGCGTTGAAGAGTTCAAGAGGCAACGCTTAGCATACTGATTTTGCCTTACCAAACCTGAATTTTCTTGCCAGCAGCCCATTAAAAATCATAGAGTTATGTGTAGTATTAGGCTTACTGTACCCTTAAGGTTGTTTATTTTTTTAGGCTGTTTGTAATATGTCTGATGTCGCAAATGCAAAACCCGAGCTTCCCCAATCAGGAGAACGGCTCGTCGATCGGTACACCATCATTCAACGCGTAAGTTTAGGCGGATTTGGCGCCGTCTATCGCGCGATGCAGGACAATCTTGGTCGAGAAATCGCATTAAAAGTATTACTGCCAGATGTTGTATCCAACAACAAGGACTACATCGAACAATTCCGTCAGGAAGCGCTATTAACGAGTCAGCTGCGACATCCGAACACCATAACAATCTTCGACTATGGTCAAACAGAAAACGGTCTGTTGTTCATAGCGATGGAATGGCTTGACGGCAAAACGCTAACGGAAGTTCTCAAAGAGGAAGGGGCACTTTCTTACGATCGTTGTCTTCACATCAGCGTTCAGATCCTCAAATCCCTGAGCGAAGCGCACGACCGAGGCATGGTTCACCGAGACCTTAAGCCTAGCAACCTTGTTCTCTGTACGCAATATGGTGAACCAGACTTTGTAAAAGTCTTAGACTTTGGTTTGGTCAAGAACCTATCGAACGAGACGCTGACCATCCGGGGCACGACCGTTGAAGCGCCACAATTTACAGCCAAACGCCGCGCGCCTGGCACGCCCCACTACATGGCTCCTGAGCAAGCGATGGGCAAAGGCACGACGACCAGTGCCGACATCTATGCCTTCGGTCTCATCCTGCACGAAATGCTTACCGGCAAACGTGCGGTGGATGGCAACGATAAAATGGAGGTCCTCCTCAAGCAGGTTCGTCAACCTGTACCGCCACTTCCCGAAGAATTCCGCGATACATTTCTTGGCAAAGTGGTTGCACGTTGTGTTGAAAAGGATCCTCTCAAACGACCTCAAAACGCAACCGTTCTGCTTCGCGATTATCAACTTAACGAAGAAAACCGCGGTATTGAGCTTAAAGAGGGTTCGGTTGAAGCCCAAGCTCGTTGGAAATCCTTGGCAGACCCCCGAAGTGCCGCGATTTCAGAGGTTAGTTCGTCTTTCAAAAAGGAAGCTTTTGTAGGACGTATTGCCGAGCTAGAAGAATTTTATTCAATTATCAACAAGGGTATTGCTGAAAACTCAGGGACAACCATTGTTATCAATGGTCAGACTGGTATCGGCAAAACTGCACTTATTAACAAATATGCAGAGATCTTTTGTGAAAAAACGAAGGGATTGCTGATTCAGACCGCATTTCTTCCGCAGAACAATATTTCGTTTTCGGCGATCCGAGCTGCCCTCAAAAAGTTTTTGCAAGTCCAGTCAGATGATGCCTCCGAAGCCCAATCTCAGATCAAACATGCACTTGCGCGCTTCAGAATCAACGATTCTTATCTGACAACCTTCCTGACACACTTCATCGTCGGCAAGCTCGCGCAAGGTGGCGACGAACGCGATCAATCAGAACTCAGACTAGAAGAGCTCTTTGACCTATTTTCTCGCGTTGCCCCGGTCATGTTCTGTGTCGAAAATATCCACTGGGCAGATACCGATAGTCTCAACCTCCTCTGGAAACTTGCGCTGTCAGCCGTTACGAAGCACAGACCCTTCTTTATCGTCGCCTCCTTCCGCCACGCAGCACTTGCAGACAACCGTGAACTGCAGATGCTCCTCGAACGCTTCA
Organism: Myxococcota bacterium; assembly: GCA_045599585.1. Classification (GTDB taxonomy): domain Bacteria; phylum Myxococcota_A; class Bradymonadia; order UBA4248; family UBA4248; genus RGIG464. The sequence goes on along the minus strand of JAZRWH010000032.1, from coordinate 2,564 downwards.
ACCGCCTTGAACACGTCTTTTATCGTGAGATCAATCTCGGTTGGCTAGGCAAAAAGGATTGCGCAACGATCATTGATAACGCGATCAAAATGCAGCGTCCTATGGCAAACCAGTGCCTCGCCCTCTCCAAAGGTAATCCGCTCTTTCTCAATATCGTTCTGCGCTACATCCTTGACGAAAAAGCTACCGGCGACGACGGTCAACGACTCGTCATTCCAAACTCTATCGAAAAAATTACGCTCAAACGTATTGATCAGATCGTACGAAAATACAAACAGGCAGACTACCGCGAAATTCTACGAAGAGCCGCCCTCATGGGCGAAACGTTTTCTGTGCCCAACGTCGAAGCCCTACTCCGCAAAGACGGTCAATACAATCTACTCGATTGTACTAACCGTGCACTTGAGGTATGGCGCCGCGAAGGTATCCTCCGAAAACAATGGGACTCTGACGGTTCTTTCGAATTCATTCATCCCTATATCGTCGAATTCTTTAACGCAGATTCGTCACCAGAACTGCACCTCAACGTCGCTCGTACTAAAGAAATCCTCGGTGAAAGCGATGTTTATATCAATTATGAAGACATCGCGAACCACTTCAAGCTTGCTGGTGAGAAAAAACAGGCTCTGCGTTACCTTGATGTAGCAGCAAACAACGCCCTCCAAACGACAAACTTCATTAAAGCCAAAAAACTTTATGAAGAAATGCTACCTCTCATTGATACAACTGCCGATCAACAGCTCGCACTTCGCGTCTATCAGCAGTTAGGTGAACTCTCGTTGCGCCTCTCCGAATACGGCCCGGCACGCGACTACTACTCTAACACCCTCGCACTCGCAGAGAAAAACGGAGACAAACACCTCGAAGGTATTGCCTACTGCGGTATCGCCGAAACGGCACTCGCACAAAATCGACTCGATGAGGCCAATTCTAATTACAACCGGGCTAAATTGTCTCTCCCAGAAGACGACGCAAGCGTTCAGAGCAAACTCTTGCTCGGACTGGGACGTCTGTCCAAACTCAAAACAGATTGGCAGGCTGCACTCGCATGCTTCCAAAAAGCTTACGACTTTAGCTCAAATGCAGCCGATTTCGACCTCATGGCAAATGCCCTCTACGAACTCGGCAAAATTTATATGGCCCTCGGACAGCTCCACCAGGCTCACGAATGCTTCCTCTCCGCTCAGAAAAATTTCCAAACCGTCGGAAATACTGCAGATGAAGCCGATATCCTCCTTGAGCTCTCCTATACTTACTGCGTTTTCATGCGACCCGATGATGCTCGACTCGCTAATGAATCCGCAATCGAAATTTATCAAAAACTCGGCGACCAGCTAGGCTTTGCAAATGCTCTAGCCCATATGGCCGCCCTCAATATCCAGCTTCTTGTCTTCGATGAAGCGCAAAAATTCGTTCTTAGAAGCATTCCTATCTTCAAAGAATTTCATAATATCCACGGAACTGCACTTACCCAATACCTCCTCTCTCAAATTGAGATGAATAACGGGCAATACGATTCCGCCACACGACTCGCAAATCAGTCGCTCTCCGAATTCCTTAAGACAGACAATTTCAGCGAGCAAATCAAACTCTATATTTGGATCGCGCACCTCTGCATTCTGCAAAATGCCCTCGACGCTGCACGCCAAAATCTCTCTCAGGCTGAAATGCTCCTCGACATTCATCAGTCGACTGTGCTTCGTTCCGAACTCCTCAATGAATGCGGTTTGCTCTGCGAATGCGCTGGCGATTTCGCTGGCGCTGAACGTAACTACCAAGCAGCTCAAGAAGCCGCACAACAATCCGAATACCCCGAACAGATCTACCTCGCACGACTCAATGTCATTCGCGTGAACGTCTACTTCAATCCTGGTCGATGGTACTACGACGAACTCCTCAAAATTGCGAACGAAGCACGCACTTATGGCCTTAAAGACGCTCAACTCCACGCTCTGCTCGACATCGTCTGGTTCGAAGGTGTCTATGGCGAACAGCGCGCATGGGAAAATCTCATGTCCGAATTGGTCCGCTTCGTTCAGATCCAACGTCTACCGTCCTCGGGCCTTCTCAGACAGTTCGAATTTCTCGTCGATCTAACACAATTCGTATCCGTCGACATCTCGATGGCACTCCACCGTTCCTCGTCCTGGATCAGACAATACCTCTGTCAGCAGCCTTTCTAATCATTCACCATCGCTTAAGCTATCGGCTGCGCCGATACGCTTAAGCACTCCGGCTATCGGCTACGCCGATACGCCTTCGTAAAGCCGCTATGCTATCGCATACGCGGCTTTTTTATTATCATTTGTTTGTTGCATACGCGTAAATGCCCTTGGGCTCTCTATTTTAGCTCTAGCTTGACAAACAAACTATTTAATTTATAACCATTTCGTTTTTAAATGCTACAGGTCGGGCCCAATGAAGTGTCCCCCAAATCAAGGACAATTTGAAAACGAGGGGGCGACATCCCTCATTTGTTTTGATAAAATACTCGACCACTATTCCAGAGGATAAGGCAACGCTGAGGAGCGACCCGAGCGCTGGTATAGTAGTGAGGAAAAGAA
>JAZRWH010000031.1:0-17385 GCA_045599585.1 Myxococcota bacterium | reverse complement strand
TTTAACGTAAAATGAGCAAATGATCGCATCAAACCTCCGTATGTGTAGTTATGCAAAATCATCATACACCGGATTGATGCGGTCCTTCTTCATTTTTATGCATTTGAAACGATAATCTACCGTCTCCCCCTGAGCGTCTATTGCCTTTGGCATGAAGGCCGGTATTTTCAGTTTAGAGAGCTTCAAGCTTAGTCATTTTATTATCCTTAAAATCATGATGCGCTTAAGTGCCTTCATGCCCTCGGCAATACGTCGCTACCCCCTCTGAATGTTTAACCCGTTGGATACGCGAGACGACGTTCTATATTATTTAAGGATAGAACGGGTAGCGTATAGGGAAAAAGACGCCGCAATGGGTGGTGTAGAAAATGGGCAATTAGGGTAAAATTGGGGTAGGCTTACTCCAGTTTTATCCACATACGGTACGAAATGCACTTCGGTAAAGCGAGAGTGCGTTCAAACCTGTTTTTGCCTTGAAAAGTTTGGGGGTAAGAGTAAAAAAGCGGCCTTTGCACTGGGGGCGTTTTGTGGTTGTAAAATAGAAGTTTGCAACGGAACGCTTTCGTGCGATCGAGAGGGTAGCGGCGTATTCGCTTGCGAATAGCCGCTCAGGGGGATGCTTCCCCCTCACGATATTAGTGACTGAATTTTTAGACTGAATAAAAGTTATGGCTCATCAATTTTATAAAGATATTCGAAATGTACCAAACCTTTTGAGTTTGTACCGAATTTTTGCAATCATCGTGAGTGTTATCTGTTTTTATAAGTTTGATCTTCCTATCGTTGGCGCCACCTTGGGATTGACAGCTGGATTAACAGATTATGCAGATGGCATTTACGCGCGCAAACATAATATGTGCACGCAATTGGGCGCACTTCTCGACCAAGTTTCAGATCTTCTCTTCAACTTTGTCGTCATGGGTGCTGCCGTTGCACTTAATGTTTGGCCCTGGGAGTTCCTCGCTTTATGGGGAATTCGCGACCTGACGGTTTTGTCGATGCGTGCGTCGGCAGCGCAAATGGGATTTGATATTCCTTCGATATTTTTGGGAAAACTTGCCTCTAACTTCATTTTTTATGCGCTGTTCCTCATGCCAATCGATTACGCATTGAATGATGCGCGCTACCAGTTTCACCAGACCGTCGCCGATAACATTCATCCGTGGATCGGCATTGGTATTCACTGGATTTCGTTTGCGGGCATTATCATCGGTATTTTGCTTCAGTGGATCACTGCGTTTGTTTACGCGAAAACGTATATTAAAAGATACGATGAACTCCATGCTGACCAAGGCGCAGCAGCTCCTACAGAAACGCCTGCTCAGACCGAGGCTGCAGAAGAGACTTCTGCTTCTGAAACTGAAACGACAAAAGATTAATGCTCGTATGTGCATGACCTCATGCTTCTATAATATGGCTTAAGAATTATGAAACTGCTTCTTTATGTTCCTCCTTTTCAGGTTGAAGGTTCTCATGTCGATAATATTGCGCACGTTAAGATCGGCGGACTTACGCTGTATCAGCGTGCCCGTCGTTCTGCCCAAAACACGGGTTTCGAAGAGATCGTCGTTGCTTCCCCCAAAGGATTGACTTACCTTGAAGATGCGTTGGTAAAGATTCCGACCGTTCGATTTGATTATGAACGTCAGGTAACTGAAATCCAGCATGAGCTTGCAGATGCCATGGGGGATGCCGATGCTTGCATTTGCACGCTTGATGGCATGATTAGCCCCGACTGTATCTCGATTCGCCCCGACAAAGACGTTCGTCTTCGTGTCAATGGCGAAGAAACAGGGATATACTTTTTACGTGGTAGTTCCGTTCGCCGAGCGATTGAATCCGAAAATTCAATCGACGATCTTGAGACTGTGACGAACGAAATACTCGATGGGCCCGAAAAAGCGCTCTACCATAGAGTTTTAAGCCGCGAAGATTTTAAGATCGCGCAAAATATCCTCACGCGATCCCTTAAAAAGAACCTTGGACGTGATGCCGACGGTATCGTCGCTTATTTTATCAACCGTCCATGTTCGTTGCAGATTAGTAAACGTGTCGCCAATAGCGCGATTACCCCCAATATGGTGACTGCTATTGGCCTCGTCATTGGTCTGGTCGCGGCTGGTATGGTGGCTTTCGGCGGTTATCTTGGGAATCCCGATGAGCCAAGTTGGCTCAGCTCGCCGATGATGATCTTAGGCGTTGTCCTGTGGCAGATTTCGTCGATGGTGGATGGCATTGACGGCGAATTGGCACGTATGCGCATGAGTCCCAGCCACTCCGGCGAATGGTTTGATACCGTCGCCGATGACGTGACCAACATCACTTTCTTGTTGGGGTTGGGCTATGCTTTAGGACAACTCAATCCGTTGCCCGACACTTTCTCATTCTTTGATTCGCAAGGCTTCCATTTCCCTTACTTCTATATTTCTATTCTCGTCTGCATTCTCATGGTCGTCGCCGTGGGTTGGTTCTACCGCGAATTCATCAAAATGGGCATCGCAAGTCACAACCATTTTGAATGGGGGTTTGAATCCGAGAATAAAACGAACAAACAAGAAGAAAAGCGAAATGTCATTCGAAAAGCAGCTGATATGGTCGCAGGCGGTTTCGCTTGGATCGCCAAACGCGATTTTTATACATTCCTCATCATGCTTCTCGTGATCTTAGGATTTAATAAAATCGCTTTCTTCGTCATGCTCATCGGTGCTTCTTTTGTTGGAATCGGTGGCATTATCGCACTTTCTATTCGTGCCGTCAGAAGTTCGCGCAAAGAACAGGCGCAAGCTCAAAACGCTGATGCTCCACAAGAAAATGCTGAAAATTCTGAAATTAGTACAAGTTCTGCAGAAAATAAACCTTCTGTTGAGGAAGCTGCTCCCGAAACAGAAAATGCCGAACCACTTCAATCGGATACATCAAATCAGACTTCTGAATCTGAGTCTGTCTGAGTTTCTCCGAAATAATTACGCGTTCACCAAGTGTTAAGCCGAAACGGACACTGTTTCGGCTTTTTTATGTGGATTCGTGTTTTTGTCTGATTGTTTGGCATTGTATTTGCTCCGAAGTGTGAGCCTGATTTTTGTCTTTTGAGACAAGGTTTTTTACTGCTGTTCGCGGCAGTATCCTAGTATTTAGGAGGAAATTAAGTGGATTATGCGAAAAAATATCGCCTGATGTGTCCGGGCCCCGTGAATGTTTCGGAGCGAGTTCTCAGCGCGATGACAAGTGTAGAAATCGGACACAGAGAAGAAGAGTTTTCGATTCTTCTTCGTGAAATACGCTCGAATTGCTTAAATGCCATGGGGCTTTCCCAGGATAAGTATGCTTTTGTAGCGATCACCGGCAGCGGTTCCTCCGCCAATGAAGCCGTTCTCTGCAGTGCGATTGGCGCAGATGACGTCGTTTTGTCGCTCGGCACGGGCGAGTTTGGCCGTCGTCTTGGTGAAATTTCGAAAATCTATAATCCCAATACGATCTTCCATCATCAGCCTTGGGCCACGCCGCTCGATCTTGAGGCCGTCGAAAACATTCTTAAGTCCCAACACGTAGATTGGGTCACGATGGTCCACGACGAAACGAGTACTGGCGAACTTCAGCCCGTCGAAGCCGTCGGCGCTCTCTGCGCAAAATATGGCGCCCGCCTCTTTGTCGATGCCGTTTCGAGCTTTATGGTCGATCCGCTCGATCTCGAATCCGCACACATCTCAATTATGACGACAAGTTCAGGTAAAGCCGTCGGTATGATGCCTGGCCTCGGTCTCGTCGTCGGCGAACGCGCCGTCTTCGAACATGCGATGACGTTGCCCGTCCGCAATTATTATCTCAGCCTCCCGCGCCACTATCAGTACTATGAGGAAAAACTTCAAACACCTAATACGCCGGGTATCCTCCTCTTCATTGCGTTGAACGAAGCGCTTCGAATTATCCTCGAAGAAGGCGTCGAAAATCGCTTTGCCTTCCAAAAAGCTAAGGTTACGCACTTCCGTGATGGGATTAAAGCACTCGGGCTCAAAATCCTCCACCCCGATCACGTGCTTTCGAATGCGGTTACGAGCATTTGCTTGCCTGAAAATATGCCCTTCGATGTCCTTCGCGCTCAGCTTCGCGAACGCGGCTTTATCGTCTACGGCGGCAAAGGTCCCCTCCAAGACTCGACCTTCCAGGTTTCAACCATGGGTGCCGTCGATATGTCCGACGTTGACGCCCTGCTCTCGGCGCTCTCCGAAATACTCGCTGATACGTCGTTGCGCCGTGTTGCGCTGTAACAACACCTCGATTGAACACATCTCATAATGACGCAGCCTTCGGGCTGCGTTTTTTTGTTCTTTTTGTTGCTAGGTAATCCATAAACTCGTTTCATTTGAATGTCTTTTGACGTGCTTCTTATTTGTTGGGCTCGGCTATTGTCTTGCGACAATACGCCTTCGCAGCTGCGCTATGCTTTCAGCATACGCGCAGCTTCATTTTCTTGTCGTGCGGATAGCTCACGATGGCACGTATAGCGGACTTCCCCAAGTTTGTACCACATCTTTGCAACGTTGAAATGAAGCAATCACAAGCTGTACCACGTCTTTACATCGTTGAAATGACACAATCACATGATTGTACCGCATCTTTACATCGTTGAAATGACACAATCACATGATTGTACCGCATCTTTACATCGTTGAAATGACACAATCACATGATTGTACCGCATCTTTGTTTTACGCGAAGCTTCATCGCGCTGAGCGTCCGCCGTATTGCCAATAGAGCCGTGTTGCAACACGGGTCTTGGCAATAGGCGGCGCCGCGTCCGACGTATTCACCAAAGGTGAATAGTCGGCGCAATCAGAAAAAAGCGAGTATAGTGCGATTGGATTTGTGGGAGGCGGTATGGCGTTTTGTACGGTTGCAGCTGTGATTTGGGCACAGTATCAAATGATGATGGCATTGAAGAGCGAACTACCTCTGGCTGATCGAAGCGAACAAGTTTGCTTTTACGCCGAAATGCCAGTCGATGAAGCGATGACGTGTCATTTGGGGGCTGCGGGCGTGTATCCGCCCTTGTCGGCGCCTTATACTGGCGTCGGGTGTTGTTTTGATGCTTTTGATGGCAGTGGCGTCTTTTGGGCGCTTGGCGAACAGCACATGAGTTTGGCGCAAAACGTGGAATTGAAGGCAGAATCTGAACCCATTTTGCGTCGTAACACCGAGCAGGTTCCGGCGTTTGTATGGAATTTGATGCATCGCGTTCGCAGAATGATTTGGGGTGGGACGCGTGTAAAGTTTGCACTCAAAGAGGCTGTGCTTGTCGATTTGTTGGCGTTGGATGAAACGGACGATGCACCGGTTTCGGGAGTACGCGTGAGTGTATCGGACGCTTCGATGCATTTGGTAAGTTACGTGCGATCGACAGATGCCGATGGTTATGCGGTTTTGCCGATGGTTTCGGGCGCTTCGTACGTCGTTTCGATGCGTGCGTCGGGCTTTGTGCAGCCTGAAGCGATGCACCTCATTGCACCGGCAGACGATGCTGAGGAGGTCGAAAAAGTCGTTGTGCTTTCACATGGTGTGACGCTTTCGGGCACTGTCACGAATGGATCTGGGATTCCCGTTTCGGGGGCTCAGCTCGTCGTTAGCGTGACGAATGGCTCTGGTCTCGAAGTGTGGAATTCGACGCTCGATCGACCGAAAGCAATGAGTCAAACGGTCACAACCCATACGGACGCGCCGTCGTGGGTGCCCGAGAGGCCGAGCGTGACCTGTGATCAAAAGGGACGGTTTCGTATCGAAAACGTTCCGCAGGGACAGATTCAAATCTATGCGGTTGCTACGGGCTTCGTGCCTCATGGCGTAGTTAAACTTGATGCGCGCGAAGAAAATGCGTTTGATGACTTGAAACTGAGTGTGGGTGAATCACATTCAGCCTGGGTACGTGTCACAAATTCGGACGAAGTAACCGTTGCGGCAGCCTTGGATATCATTGATATAGACACGGGTTATGCGTTTGATACGGTTAAACTCGGTGCGGCCTCGTCGACAAAAGTCACGGGATTACCCAAACAATTTGAGGTTACGGTACGCGCGGATGGATGTTGGCCACAGCGCAAAAGAATAGACCTTACGCAAGGGGATGAGCTTTCTTTTGTGCTAGAGTCGGCAGCATCAGCCAGGTTGAGAGGGCGGGTCGTCAATGCTGAGGGCGAAGGAATTGCCGGCGTTTCGTTGGTGAGTTCTTCCAATTATTTTGGGAGTTGCATGGGGCGAACGAACAAATCAGGTGGCTTTGAACTTGAGGATTGTCCGTCCAACGGGACAGAACTTCAGGTTGAAGCGGTAGATTATGCGCCCAAAGCGGTTATGGTTAAACCCGATCATGAAAACGTGATCGTGTTGGATCATGGGGTTTCGCTGCAACTCAAGGTGCCTCAAGATGAGATGGTTTGTTCCGTGCGTAGGGCCCAAAAGAATGCGCCTGTCTTGTATCGTCAATTGCCTACGCAGCATACAATCGTGTTTAGCAACTTAGAACGCGCAGAATATCTCGTCGAATGCACTGCGGATGGTTATGTGCCGACGACGCTCAAATGGAAGCCTACAGGGAGTGCGACGATGTTTGAGGAATCGATTTCGCTGCAAGCCTGGATGGAGGTTTCGGGGGTTGTACTCGAAAAGTACAGCGCAGATGCGTCGTACGCAATGGTTGAAGTGAATGGCGTGCGCGCAGAATGCGACGAACAGGGGCGGTTTTATGTTCAGGTTGCGCAGTCCGATAAGATTATCGTTCGTGCACAACATTGGTTGTATGGGCAAGCAGAAGTGACGCGCGAAGCTACTGACAAAACGGAATTTGTCGTACGTCTTGACGATGAACCGCCTCATGGTTGTGCAGCGTTTTTACAAGAGCATCACGTTCAAACGGTGTTGGATGGGGCATCCCTTTTGATTGATGCTGTTGGCAAAGAATCCAAGTGGAGTGGTCGAGGGCTAAAACGCGGTGATTATGTGGAATCGTGTAACAAGAAGCTTGTCATTGTCAGGGACAACAAGCGAATTGAGTTCAAGTAGCCGTAGTTTTGAAAGCATCAAAATGCGCCCGTATTGAGCGAAGCGAGGAGGGCGCATCCGCGCCGTATTGCGAGGCAATAGGCGCGGCACAAAGCTAAGACGAATGAATTACAAAATGCAGATTGCTCGATTCGAGAGAACGGTTCCAATGGATTTCGCTGGACATGGCATGCGCTTGAAGCTCGTTGGGCCAGCGATAGATTTGTTGATCGCAATAAACACGGTCAGATTCAAACGCACGCGAAATGGCGGCGGCATCGCAGAAGGTGGGATTGGGCGGGAGTAAATCCGCTTTGATATTGCGATAGATCGCATCCATCTCGGGATCGATGTAAGAAAAATGAGAAGAGAATATCCAGGCCGTATGAAAATACTGCGGCACCTCTGTGATCAGCTGTGCACCTGTTTTGAGCGCGAAATAGCGCGCGAGTCCAAAGGCCCGTCGAAAGAGACCGCTGGGCGCAAAGTCCTGGCCGGGCAGTAAAGCTGTCGTGTTATGGCGCGGGTTCTGAAGTCGCAGATGCTCGACACAGATCGAAGGAAACGACGCAGAAAGTGCGTCAATCTGTGTGTATTCGAGCCAGATTATGGCGTGGAGCAGGATTTCTCGCGCATCGTTTAGCTCAGTAAACACAGAGAGCATAAAACAATGAGGCGAGGGTTGTTCAATCGAAAGGCTGATTTTGCTGTGACCCTGTTCGCGCCACGTTTCAATGAAACCGAGCTCATGCAGGAGGCCGATCAGTTGTTTTTCGTCAAGGATGCCCAGAAACAACGTTGGGTTGAGGTCAAAAAAGTCATTGGCAGCATTTCTCGGACGTTGATCACGATCGAAGAGTGATACACCGCTCAAAAAGTTCGAAAAAGAGGTGTAACGAATCTGCGGTATTTGGAAATCTGTCATACTAGGCTCGATGAAAAAAGAACAGCTCCCGAACGGTTAGCGTAGGGGAGCTGGGCGTATTATATAATGAAGCGTAATATTACGGATTAGAATTCATCATCCTCGAGGGCTTGTTGATCGGGATCGTATTCATAGACGATACAGTAAAGATCCTGTTCGAAAGCCCACACGTGGCGCAGAGCACTCACGAGATCTTCGTAGCGCATTTTTTCGGATTCGCGCCAATCTTCACGCGGTGGTTTAGGGGAACGTAGAAGCGCTTCGAAACCTTCTTCGTCGAGAATCTTAATATTCTGTCCTAAGTTTTGAAGACGTTCGACTTTTTCGTGTTTTGTGCCACCCGTTCCCTTAGAACCGATGATGAGATAGTCGATATTGTGTGAAATAGAATTTTGGGTATCGATGCCGACGTCGATGAGCGCGGACTCAGCTTCTTGACGGGCCATGTTCGAAAGGCGTCCAGCGATGACGGCGGTTCGTTTTTCTTTGAAACTGTCGTTTCCAAACGCATTAAAGAGGAGCGTTTCGATCTGATTGATATCGAGATAGCCCCAATCGATGGATTTGGTAGGACTTTCGAGTCCAGCGATTTTGCTGTGTACGAAGTCTTTGGCTGCAGACGCGAGGTTGAGGTGAGCAAAGATTGGCTCGACGCATTCGAGGTAGTGGTCGTCGACAATGATATCAAAGCTGTACTGACCGACTTCAGCATCGCGGAGAATCATGACCATTGCAATGGCTTGCATGGTTGTTGTGAGGCGTTCTGGCGGCTCCATGATGAGCTGTTCAATGGCTTCTTTCCAGCCGGGCATGAGCTTGTCTGGGAGTCCGAGGTCACGTTGAGCGTAGTCACCAAGACGTTGAAAGCGCTCGACGAGCGTCATATCGCGCGAGCCGATGATATTGATTGCTTTTTCAATAAAACCGGTAAAAACCGCAATTCTCATTGAAGCCATGATTTAATCTCCAAGGCGAGCGCACTGAGCGGCGAGTTCACGTTCAAAGGCTTCGGGCATCGGACGATTTTTGAAGATTTCTTTCATGCGTTGCCACTTCGCTCTGTAGGCATCCAATCGGATCGTAAATTGTTCTTTGTAGCTTTCTTCGGAGTAGTCTTTGTTAAAGACTTCTTTGAAGAGGCGTTTAAGGTCTTCGTATTTGGGAATGCGTCCAACGGGCGTATCAATGGCGTCCACTTCGCCGTGAATGCGAGCTTCAGCCCACAAAATCCAGATTTTTTTGTCGAGTTTGTGGTTGCAGAATTTGCCGTTTGCATTTTTGAGGAAATAGTTTGTGACGAAAACGCTAGGTGCTTTTTTGAGATTTTTAGCAAAATCGAGGTGATCTTGAACGTATTTGGAAAGCGGCACGGTCATAAAGTCGAGTGTTGCAAACGGATTGTGTTTGCGGACGCCAACTTGTCCGATGGTAGCAGCCGTTGTTTCGCTTTCGACGCAGGTACCCAAAAGGACGCCGTGTTCCCAGCTCAGGGCTTCGAGGACGGGAACGCTCGTATCGGCGTCACGACCGCCATAGATCATGGCACTGAGTTCAACGCCTTTGGGATCATGAAGGGCTTCGTCACGGTTCGAAAGCGCATCGAGGGCGATAGTGTAGCGAGCATTTTTGTGCGAAAGCGGGATTTCTTTTCCGTCTGCATCTTTGTCACCCGGTTTCCAGGAGCCTAAATAATGCTTTCCGCCGTCTTCGGGCGGCGTGACGCCATTGCCGAGCCAATAAGGCACGCCGTCTTTGCTGACCAAAACGTTTGAGAAAATGCCTTCGGTCTCACCGTTGAGCACTTTGAAGATTTCAGGATCGTCCTCAGCATTGACGTTTTCAATAATGCCGAAAATACCTTTTTCAACGTTAACGGCTCGTACGACGCCATCGATATTGCGAGCATAAATAATGTCGTCGCCAACGATTGATTCGCCAGGGATCATCGCCGTGGAGGTTTTGCCGCATCCGGAAGGATATGCGCCGGAAAAGTACGTGGTTCTACCTGGTTTGCCGTGTACGCCCATGAGGAACATATGTTCTGCTAGCCAACCATTTTTGTGAGCACGCGCGATTGCCAAGCGGAAGGCGAGTTTTTTAAGTCCGACCGAATTGCCAGCATACTGATTGTTGATTGAAAAGACGCGTTCGCCTTCAAGATCGACATAAATGCGGCGATCCTGGATATTTTTGGTTACGCCATTGGCTAATTCACCTGCGCTATGAACAAAGACTAAAAAATCTTCTTTTTTGTCATCCGCGGCATTCAAAAAAGCGTCATATCCGCTTCGATAAAGCAGATTCTCGGAGTGAACGACGTAAGCGGAGTCGGTAATTTGTACGGCGTGGATTGAGAAACTGGAGTTGACCGGTCCAAGGCAGCTCAGACGAACAAACATCTCTTTGCCTCGCATGATACCGCGCAATTTTTCTTCGATTTCGCTCAATCCTTCAGCGCGATCCATGGTGTTGGTTTCGAAACCGAAGTCGACAGGTTTGGAAACGAGAAGTTTTGTATGTTCTTTATCACGCGCCTGGTCTTTAGCGCCGTCGTAGTGGTAGGTGTGCGTTGGCGTAGCGAGGACTGTCTCTTCGCCATTTTCGCGAGCGCGTCGTGCAACGTAAGCAGCATCTTCAGCAGAATCGTCTAAAATTGTGATGCTTGCAGGCTCACATAAAGCCGCGTATTTTTCAATGACCGCTTCGAGGCGCGGATTGTTTAATCTTGTCAGTTTTTCGCTCTTAACACTCATAAATACCTCCATGGTTAAACGTGCAGGGCACTGCGAAGGGGGCTATTCACTACAAATTGCGGCATTTGTAAAGCAAAACGGTTAAATCTTGCAAAACAATCTCAAGATGGTTAGAAGCCCCGGCTTTGCGCTCGCCGCGTTATTTTAGGCGTGCGCAGATATTGAGATCATCAACGCATTTTTGATCTTTGAGACAATGAGCAGAAAAATGATAAATAGATCCATCGGTTTCATACTTTTTGCGGCATTTTTAATGTCCGTTTCGGGTTGCCAAAAACGATCTAATGATTCGAAGCAGCAAGAGGTAAAACTTGGCCCGGGCGGTGAAGTTTTGGTTGCTAATGCTTTTGCTGAAGGCAAAAACCTCGCTTGTCCAGAAAAAACCAAACGCGTCGAAAAGATGGATTCGAGTTACCCAGAGTTTTATTGCGTTGGCTTTGAAGGCCGTCAAGGTCCTTGGCTTGAGTATGACGCGTATGGACGTATGATAAAGAGAGCGTTCTTCAATCAGGATCGGTATTCAGGGGAGTGGATCCAATATCATCCGAACGGTGCAATAGAGACCAAGGGGCAGATGGATAATAACAATCGCGAAGGCGAGTGGACGCAGTGGTACATTGATGGAAGCCGTCGAAGCGTCAAACATTATCTTCATAATGAGATTCATGGCCGTGTTGAATTATACTATCTGAATGGCACTTTGATGGCTGAAGGGGAGTATGTGCATGATTTTGAGGAAGGATCGTGGAAAGTCTATACGCCTCAGGGTGAGTTAGCGCGTGAATGCAACATGGTTCATGGTGAAGAAGGCGAGTGTATCGTTCATAAAAAAGATTTTGAGATCAAACATATGAAATTCGGTGATCGCAAAATAAAGGTTACAGAAGAAAGTTAATCATTGATCAAGAATGTAGGCTCCGCATTGCGGAGCTTTTTTTGTGGATTTTATTGAATGAAGTTTTGATGATTGATCATGTATAGATTTGATGTGTTGAAAAGAGCCATTTCGAGTCAGCCAGTTCTTTGTATATCGCTGTTGTTTGCCTTTGCGACTGTTTTGGTTGTTCCCCCTGATGCGAAATACTTGAGTTATGTCGATTGGCGCGTCATAGGCATGTTGTTCTGCCTCATGTTGGTTGTCATGGGCGTTAGGCGTGTCGGCGGAATGGATGCGTTGTCTGGGAAGATCATAAAAACGTTTTGTAATTTACGTTCGTTGACTTTTGGGCTCGTAATGATGGCGTTTTTTACGAGCATGTTTTTGACCAATGATGTCGCGTTGATCTCACTTGTGCCACTGAGTATGGCTGTTTTAGCACGCGCAGATAGACTTGATGCGGCGATTAGAATTGTTACACTTGAAGCCATTGCAGCCAATCTTGGAAGTATGGCAACGCCGCTCGGCAACCCTCAAAATTTATACTTATATACGTATTTTAAAATTCCCCCGTCCGACTTCTTCGCGGTCATGACGCCGTTGTCGCTGTTGTCATTGTTGTTACTCGTTGCACTGGCTTTGAGGACAAAAAAAGATGAGATCGTACAGCATACGGCTGAAATGCCTTCGCCCGAGATAGAGCCTACGAAGATTCGATACGTCACACTTTTTAGCCTGTTTGTGGCATCCATTTTGGCAGTATTTCGTTTGATTCCGGTCGTTTGGTTGGTTGCGGCAATGATTCCGGCTTTTTTGATAATCGACCGACGTGCGCTTTTAAAAATTGATTACGGGTTGTTAGGGACTTTTGTTGTCTTTTTTGTGTTTGTCGGCAATCTTCAGCGTATAGATATCGTGAATGATTGGTTGACCCAAATAGCATCTGAGCATGCGTTGTCTGCTGGCTTTGTGTTGAGTCAGTTTATTAGCAATGTACCTTCAGCAATTTTGTTGTCAGGTTTTACCTCGGACGCATCGGGGCTGCTTGCAGGCGTGAATATAGGTGGTTTGGGGACGCTCGTCGCATCGTTGGCCAGTTTGATTGCGTTTCAAGGATTTACGAAGGTTTGTCAAAACGAAAAAATGAAATTTTTAGCTGTGTTTACAGCCTACAATTTTGGTTTTGCGTTTCTCCTCCTATTGTTTCAAAAATTCGTGATGCAATCGATCTAAAGTTACCATATGTGGTTTTGCATCACTTCACTTGAGGCAGCAAGGTTTGTAAAAAAAAATCCCTACTTGCCACGATAGCGCATCTTGGGGCATAAGGACTTGTCGTATTCAGGAGGTTGCACCATGGCATACACGATTCGTTACACCATTAGTTCTTTATCTGGCGTTTATGCGCTGAAATACAGCGTCTGCATTCACGACGCGGCGCGACTCGCTGCTCTTCTTCCGTTATCAAAGGCTCCGGTAGAAATGGACGGCTTTGCATCAGGTGGTGCTGTTAGGCAGTACGATGCATTTGCGGCATTCAATGCGCTCATGAAAGTCCTTAAGTACGTGATGCGTGACCCCAAACGCACGTTTTGTACGGCGATTGAGGCTGTATCGGGCGAATCCAGTTCGCGAGCAGAATCTTTTGAAGATGCTGACGCACAAGGTGCCTTTAAAGTTCAGGCGATGGGTCTAACAGGCGTCATCATTCGCGGTGAAGATCGTCAAAAATTTGAAGAGATTCAGGGTGAAAAGGCGCTTTATCGTGCCATCGTTGAGCCGATGCGCGACGTGTTTAAAGCAGATTTAGAGAATTTGTTGAATCTTTGTGAAGAAGCGTTAGCGAAGGATGCCGCAGTCGTTGCGACACAGGTCCAAAATGATGCGCCTGAAGCTGCTCCGTTGTTCCAGCTTGAAGTCCAAAAGAGAAAGTAATTATTAGAGTTGGCCGACTAGATTTATAATTTCATTCGCGAAACGCCCTGATGATTGGCAGGATAGTATGGATAAAACGCCCAAAAATAACGAGGAAGAGATTCAGTCATTCAAACGTGTACACTTCTTCAAATATTTTTTGACAGAAGAGGACTGGAATGCCCGACATGGCTATCATTTTCAGAAAGCGCATTTTCATACGAAGTATTTTCACGGCACAGGCATCCTGAACCCGACAAAGCATTTGCTTGTAACAGTAAGTCAGCCATCGTTAACGTTGGACATTTCGCCGGGTGTTGCAACGGACAAATTTGGCAACGAGATTGTCGTCACGAAACAGGAGCAGGTGACGCTTGAGCTCGAAAAGTATGCGCTTCCTACGACGGTTTATATCAAGCTCGTCTACCAGGAGATGGCGAGTGATCGTGTCAAACTTGGCGATGGAAGGATCGAGAACAAGTATTTCAGAGAGACGTATCGTTTTGTCGTGAGCGAAAAGCCGACGAGTGAGACGCAAACAGAGTTGGCGCGTGTATCGCTATCGACAGATTGTACAGGCGTAACGAATGCATTGGATCCGCTAAATCCTGGTGTTAATGAAATCGATATGCGCAATCGCAGTGGTGTTCCCACTGGTGAAAATATCGATATGGATACGCGCGTGCGACTTTTGCAGTTGCTTGAAGAGCGTAAGCAAGCGTTTGCGCGTATCGGTGGCAACGTCAAACTGGGTGGCATAGCAGCGTTAGGTCAGGCATTTCCTGTCGTGGCCGAATTGATTGAATCGAATGTTCTAAAGCAGGATGCTGTTGAGAATATTCTTTTGTTTTTCCAAGAGTTTGACGAACACGTTTTGTCGTCCGTCGTTGCTCAGCTCGATCCAGCCGTCATGGAACGACCGGAGTGGGCGAAGCATCTTGAAAACTGCCGATCATTCCGCAAACTGATGTTGGACAAGACACGTACAATCGATCAAAAGATGTCGCGTGCATTACTTCAGCTTGAGAAAGAATCGTTTTCATATGGCCATTTATCGCGTCTTGTGGGTAACGAAAGACGCATCTATATAGAAGGTCAGCCGCATCCGCTTCCTCGCGCTTATCCGCTTACGAGTAACTGGGACTTCGTAAAAGTTTGGTCGGCAGAGATGCCCGAAGTTTTTGAGATCGACAACTACGAGTGGAAAAAACTTGGTGAGCTGAATATTACAGATGAGGCTTCAGAAAAGTTTTATAAGTTCAGAATATGTGAATCGCGAGATGCTTGGAAGAACAGACAAAGGTTGTATTTCCCTGACGGTTCGTTAGTCGAAGATACAGGCGTTGCCCATGAAGGCGGTTATTGTGAGTTTACAATTCCGAATGTCATTCCAGATACGCATATAGCGATTATTCGTATGATGGATTATGCGCGTGGTGATTTGGAGATTATGTTCAACGTAAACGGCAGGGACGCAGGAATTTCTCGGTGTGAGGGGTATGACCGACGAGCGCGTTGGCGCAACTGGCCGTTCATCATACCTTCGTATTTTGTGAACGATACGACATTAAAGATTCGTCAAACATGTCTGACGGCAGATCGAGATGTGAATATGTTCCGATTCTGGTTCTATCAGCCGATTGACTGGTAAGTGTGGTATAAGATAACAGTTGCAAAAAAGGCAATGCAGGCGTAGTTTAGAATAGATGTAGTGTGCTTTGCCTAGCGCGGCATGCGTAAAACATTATAGAATCAGGAGCATAATTTACATATGAGTTTTCTTTGTCCAAAGTGCATGTCTCAGGGAGAAGAAGGTGCCGAGTGTCAAAACGACCACTACTACTTTGTAGAATCTCGTGAGCTTGCTAAAGCACCAGAGCAGCACCTTTTAGGTCAGCTTGTTGGTGATCAGTTTATTCCGCTGAAGTTTATTGGCGAAGGCGGTATGGGTCAGATTTACAAAGCGAAGGGTAAGTATAGCGGCAAGATCGTAGCCCTAAAGATTTTGAAATCTGAGTATATGGAAGATGAGACGCTAAAAGATCGATTTTTCCGAGAAGCAGAAGTTATTGGTGCAATTGAGCACCCGAACATCGTAAAGCTTTATACATGTGCCCCCGATCCCGTTCACAATACGATCTATATCGCGATGGAGCTTTTGACGGGCAAAACTTTGTTCCAGACGCTTCGTCGCAATGCGCCTAAACTTGAGGAAGTTCTTCAGTGGTTTTGTGAGATCAGTGACGCCTTAGGTGCAGCGCACAAAAAAGGAATTTTCCATCGCGATCTCAAGCCCGAAAACATCTTTATCTGTCCTAATGAAGATGGTTCGACACACGCATGTGTCCTCGACTTCGGTTTCGCTCGCCTTCAGGGTGCATCCAAAAAACTAACGATGGCTGGTGTCGCTTTTGGTACTCCGCATTACATGAGCCCCGAACAGGCAATGGGCATGCAAGATATTACGGCAGCCGTTGACGTCTACGCTTTGGGCGTAATGCTCTTCCAAGCCGTAACAGGCAAGGTGCCTTACGACAGCGATCAGCCTTACGATGTCATGTATGCTCAGGTGAATAAGCCCATTCCTCCGATCGAGGCACGTAATGAGTACGTTATCGACGGCGTAAACACTGTTCCTCAGGCACTTGTAGACTGCATCACCAAATGTATGCAGAAATCAGCAACAGAACGTTATCCCTCTGGTGTTGAGCTTCACGAAGATCTTGTCAAGATCCTCAAAGACATCAAAGACGGTAATGCTACACCAGCTGCAGCCGTTCCAGCAGCTGCTCCGGCTCAGGTCGCTGCTCCAAACAACAATGTTGCGAAAGAAGGTGCTGCCCCAACACAAGGTGCTCCGAATACTCAAAAAGTCATCAGCAAAATGAATAATACGATTCTGATTGCTGTTGGCATTCTCGTGTTCCTCATCGTCGTGGCCGCAGTGATCTTACTTAATTATCTGTAGTTGTGTAGACGTTTTGCATGGGCTTTGATGCCCGTAATGTAAGACGTTTGGGAGAATTATTAAAGGCGCAGCTTAATGCTGCGCTTTTTTTTTCACTTAAATGAGATGTCGCTATCCAGGTTTCTTTTCTGTTTTTGGGGGCTGGGTCTGTTTTTACTGCCTGACATAGTAAGAGCCGAATCGCAGCTTGATGCGGTCGTGGACTGGCGCTATGACGCGATCCTCAATACCCATGGAAAAAACGATGCTCTTTCTGAGATCGGCGTTCAACTAGGCCTATCGCAAACAACGCTCTCTTGGCTTACTTTTTCTGGGGCTGTGGGTGTACATTACGCGTGGGGGTGGAATGAGCCGCTTAGCTATCATTATCAACTTGCGCTGAAACAGACGCGTAATGTGTGGGGCGTTGGGCTTCATGGTGCTGTTTCTGTACATCTGCCGTCGGAGTTGCTCGGCGTGTCGGGTGGGCTTTCGGTGCGCAGTTTTTTTATTCCCTCGCGAAGCGGTATTTTTCGATGTGATGCGTTTGTTGGGCTTCGATTTAAGGTCTCGATGACAGGCATTCTTCGCGGTGCGCTATTCGTGATTCATTACCACTTTCCGTTGTTTGATGATTTTAAAACAGTGTTCGACCTAAGTCTTCAGGATCCTTCTTTGTCCTTTGGCGTTGGGTGGCAGTTTTGATCCGAAGCTTGTCTGTTAAGCATTGTAGAACTCAAATTGTATAAATATAAAAGATAGTTTTTTCTCTATGTCTTTAATTTGTAGTTTTGAGAGAGGGTAGCGGCGTATTTGCGAAGCAAATAGCCGCTCAGGGGGAGACGGAAAATTGTCAATCCAAATGCATATTTGAGTAAACCATTTCCGGTGTCTTCCAACCAAGTACTTTTCGAGGTCTCTGATTAATTTCATTACAGAC
>JAZRWH010000030.1:0-43202 GCA_045599585.1 Myxococcota bacterium | reverse complement strand
TTCCTCACTACTATACCAGCGCTCGGGTCGCTCCTCAGCGTTGCCTTATCCTCTGGAATAGTGGTCGAGTATTTTATCAAAACAAATGAGGGATGTCGCCCCCTCGTTTTCAAATTGTCCTTGATTTGGGGGACACTTCAGCCTCGGCTATGGCTTCGCTTCTTAATGGCTAAATCTCTACCGTATGGAGCGATTAATTTTATTTTTCGACAAATCGTTCTTGGCTTCACTCAAAAAAAAGCCGGCCGTATTTGCATAGCAAATAGGCCGGCAGCGAAGCCGTATTGGCCTGACGCTGCGTGTGTAACAGCGCGTTAGGCGTCGCATATAAAACCAACAAAGCGCCTTAATGACGAACGGCCTTGAAGAAGGCAAGGACACGTTCAAGCGCAACGCCGCGACTGCCTTTGATGAGGCAGACATCAGAATCGTCGAAACGGTTGGAACACCAGGAGAGTCCAGGATTGAGATCATCCTGCGGCGTACAGAATACGGAGTTGGGATCCATGCCAGCCTCGACAGCACCATCGCGATAGGCTTTGGCACTTTCACCGATGCAAAGCAAAGCTTTCGCCCCAAGTTGAGCCACGCGCGCCCCAATCTGTCGATGAAGCAGCTCGCTTTCGGAGCCGAGTTCGCGCATATCACCCAAAATCAGGCATCTTTTTTCTGCCGGTGCAAGCTGAGAGAGCAAATTAAGGGCTTCGCCCATGCTCGACGGATTGGCGTTGTATGCATCATGCAAATAAATGACGTTATTGGGAGCATCCCAGCGTTCGAGGCGTCCTGACGGCAAAACGACGTTTGCGACGGCAGCATTGAGTTCATCGCAGTTCCATCCCAAGTCACGGACGAGTGCGGCGGCATGCGCAAAGTTCGATGCATTATGTCCCCCCATCGACGGCAAATGCATATTCATATGTACGTCGTTGAGGGTAAATCCGAAATCAGTACCATTCACGTCAGAGCGAACAGAATCGACGCAAATCGCCTCCCCTTCACCAACCCAGGTGACATCAACGGTCGGTGGAATCGTGAATTCGTAGTATTTACGCGTATAAGCGGGAAGAACGACTTTTTGAAGACGCGGCGAGTGAATGAGTTCGCCTTTGGTCCGAGCAACGCCTTCGAGAGAACCGAATCCACCGAGATGAGCAGCCCCAACGCCGGTGATGAGTCCAAATTCGGGCTGAGCAATATCCGAAAGATACTTGATTTCGCCGGGTGCATTGGCACCCATTTCGAATACTGCGGCATCATGTTTCGTCGAAAGCGCGAGTGCAGTAATCGGCAAACCGATAAAATTGTTGTGGTTGCCTTCGGTTTTAAGGACATTTAAGCCTTTGGCCGAAAGCAGTGCTGCGAGGAGCTCCTTCGTCGTGGTTTTGCCATTAGAGCCCGTCAAAGCATAAGTCACAAAGCCGCCCAAACTGCGTCGTTTTTCGATGACGGCACGCGCGAGACGACCAAAAGCCTTTTCGACATCGTCGACAACGAAAGCGACGACATTTTCGGGAAGGTCAACAAGCTTAGACACCACAACAGCGCGACAGCCTTGAGCCACGACCTGCGGCAAAAAATCGTGTGCATCAAATCGCTCGCCCTTGAGCGCCATAAAAAGATCGTTAGGCGTCACTTTGCGCGAGTCTGTACACGCCCCGGCACAGCAAATAGGCTGTTTGTGCACAATCTGCGCTTCCATGGCAGCTGCGAGTTCATCAACAGTAAAGAGGCGAATAACTTTATCTTCCATGATCATTCCTTTAGTCTACGAACAAAGGCTTTCTATACAAGACAACGCGTAAATATACTGTACGAGTTATCTTGCATTGTAATCCATTTTGCAGACAAAAACAAAGAAAGGTTGTTATATACAATCAAATTTCAACATTATATATAACAACCTTTTTAGATTTATTACATAATGAACTGCGTTAATATAATAAAGCCGAGCATGGCTAATATGCCACGCAAAAAGGAACACTGCGTCGTAATGCGCATGGCAGTTGTTGCTTTGAGCGTAACAATAACAAACGCAATGAATGCAACGACTTTATAATCCCAAACTGCGGTCAAGAATAGGAGAACGAAGGGCGTCAAGCAGAAGTGAAGCGCACTCGACGACTGTGCAAAGGTCAATTTTGCACCAGCGATCAAACGCAATGAAAGGTAGTAAGCCGCATCGAGCATGAGAATCTGCATGACAGCAGCAATCGAGGCCAACAGAATCTGCTCAACGAGCCCCATTGAGGTAAGCCGTTGCGTCATATCCTGAACAATCTGTTGAGACATTTCATTGCCGAGTGATTTTGAGAGTGCTTCGGTCAACTCAACAGAGCGCTCAGCAATCTGTGACATCTTAACGATGGTATTGTAGAGCGTTGTCGGGATAAATGCTAAAAACGCAATGACAAACGAAACGCTAAAAGGCACCTCGGTAACCGTCTTATAAAAGAGCGGCCCAGATTTCATCATATCGTGGTATGCGCGAGGTAGATCACGAATTGACTTAGCAGGCTTAGGAATTGTTAAAGCGTTGTCGGCACGCGCCTGTGTTTGAGCATAAGTAGGCTTATCGCTCTCAAGTAGCGATTTAAAGACATCATCCTCGCCGAGGCAATCCTGGCAAAGGCTTCGTGACTCAATGACAATGCTGCACTCGTGGCACAGACACTTTCCGCAGCGCGCGCAAAGCGCAAACGCAGGTTGATCGGGATGTACAGCACAAGCGTAATCCTGCTCACGAGGATATTTCGCATCTTCGTATTTAGGATCTTCGAGATTTTTCTTGAGAAGAGCAGTTTTATCAGATGGATTATCAGACATAACAAAATACAAAAAAGAGCCGCCCAGCGGGGCGACTCTGAGTTGAGCTTAGCTTACTTTTTCTTGCGGTTCATGCGGGCGAGTTTGCGTTTTTGCTTTTGTTCTTTGGTAAGCGGACCGCCTTTGTACCCAGGAGGGGTATATCCACGAGGCATACCGGGGATCTGACCGCCATTAAAGTAGGCCATGGGATCTTCGGGCATCGCAGAATTGACCATTGAACCGAAGAGGTCTGTGAAATCCATATTGGAGAGATTTCGAAGGCTGCTGATCTGACCGAGGCCGGGGATCTTAGAAAGCCAGCTGGTGTTCGTACCGAGGCGGCTCATCATGTCGCGCATAAGAGAGAAGCGTTGCATTAACTCGCCTACTTCTTTGACAGAATGACCGCTACCGCGAGCAACACGGACCTGACGCGAACGCGAGAACATGAGATCGGGATCCCGACGTTCTTTTTCGGTCATCGACTGAATCATGGCTTTAATGCGAGTAATTTCGCCTTCATCGACATTAATCTTATCGGCCATACCCGAGAAAAAAGGCAGACGTTCCATGATCTCACGGAGCGAACCCATACGCTGAATCATATTGAGCTGCTCGAGGAAGTGATGGAAATCGAATTTGCCAGAAAGCATTTCGATTGCATCTTTCTGAGCGCGGTCTTCATCGACAACGCGTTCGAAGTCCATCATAATATCGACGATATCGCCGAAGCCGAGAATACGGCTAGAGAGACCATCCGGACGGAAGATCTTAAGTTTTTCGACCTGTTCACCTTCGCCAATAAAGCGGATGGGTTTACCCGTTACTTCTTTGATCGAAAGTGCAGCACCACCACGAGCGTCACCATCGAGTTTAGTCATAATGAAACCGTCGAGGTTCAATTTTTCGTTGAACTGAACAGCGGTATTGACAGCATCACGACCGATCATTGCATCACAGACGAGGAAAATGTTTTCGGGGTCTGTTTCCTCGACGATTTCGGTCAATTCGCTCATTAACACGTCGTCGACAGCGAGACGGCCTGCTGTATCAAAGAGAACGAAGTCACAGCCAAGTTTACGGGCTTCTTCGATACCTTCGGTGCAGATATCTACAGGGTCTGCGTCAGGACGGGTGTAAACAGGAACATCAAGCTGCTCACCCAAAACCTGAAGCTGTTTAGCTGCTGCGGGACGATAAACGTCACCAGCAACCATGAGCGGCTTGGCCTTATACTGCTCTTTGAGCCAGTAGCAGAGTTTAGCTGCCGTCGTCGTTTTACCACACCCCTGAAGACCAACGAGCATGATTTTCGTAGGCGCCTTAGCACCCAATTTAATTGGATCAGCATCCACAGGCCCCATCAAAGCTTCGAGCTCTTCCTGGCAAATCTTGATAAAATGCTGGCCCGGCGTAACCTTGTGCGTCACACCTTCTTTGTCTTTTACGCTTACACGAACTTCTTCACCAAGTGCTCGCTCCTTAACATTATTAAGAAAACGTTTCACAACATGGTAGTTGACGTCGGCTTCAAGAAGTGAAGCGCGTATCGCACGAAGTGCATCGTCAATATTGTCCTCATTAAGCTCACGTACGCCGTGCATACGCTGTGTAATATCTCTAAAACCTTTCGATATTGTCTCGAACATCGATTCCCTCACTCAAAATTAAGGCTAACTGCCCAATAAAAAAGGCCGCCCCTTATAATCAGTTACGGCCTTTTACGTCAAGACATTAGACTCTATATCTCATGGTTTTCCTATCTCTTTCCGGCATTAAACGTCCGCTATTTCACCACAATCCCAAAGTCGCGAATGACAGCCATGTGCTGAATGTTCGTCGTGTTTTGCGTTGAATCAGCAGCCGGCCCCGAATCCCCCGCTTTGACCGGTGATACCGTCGACAGGGTTCCAAGCGCTTCGTATACGCGTGCGTCGAAAACATGACCTCCAGCGTACGTTTCACCACCTACAATGGTATCGACCTTGTAAGCTTCTAACGCGGTCGAAGCCAAGACCCAATCCAGCGGTTTTTTGCGGTCAGAACTCGTTCCTTCTTTGCCATTTTGATCCGTAGGATACGGTGTTCCGGTCGCAAAGATTGTACTCAGTTTTGATTTTACGCTGCTTCGATCCGCTGTATTAAAATCGCCGCCCAATACGATATAGTATTTATCCCCTGCGTTGAGCTTCGAGATCTGTGCCGAGAGCTCATCCATGTTCTGGCGCTGTTTGTCTGCATCCGTATGCAAATGGACGCTGACAGCCAACAAATCTTTTTCGCCTGGAATATCAATGATAGCCCACTCGTGGCGTCTATCTGGCAAAAGCGAAGATGCCCACGCCCCAGACGATGTGATCGGATAACGCGATATAATGCCGTTGGGAATCTTGCCGGTACCGCGATAATAATTAAATTCACTGCCAAATGTCTGACGCACAAAACCTTCAATATCGGCTGAAGAATTGGAGCCGTAGTTGAATTCCTGAATCATGACGATATCCGGTTTGACAGCCATAAAAATGCGCGCGCCTTCACCATCATCGTACGACTGGTAATTGCCTGACGAAGTATTGGCTGCCATCATGCGTATCTTTTGTGTACCCGTGCTGACTTCATCGACATCGTGAACTTTGACGGGAATACCCTCAATCACATGGCCATCAAAACGATCATCACTGCTCACCACATTAAATCGCACTGTAGCTGTCTGATCTCCGTCTTTTATATAGTCTGCCGCTCCTTTTACCACAATGTTCTGTGCTTGTTTGTAATTATCAGCAGTAATTGTAATTTCAGATGGAGAAATTGTAATTTCACTATCATCCGAAGAAGATAAAATCACCCGAATATCTGCGACAGGTTTTGTACCCGCTGTTATTGTAAAGGCATCACCAATACCAGTCTCCCAAACCTCGAGAGATTTTTTATTTATAATAAACGATGCAGGTGCAGACGGTGTTTCGTTGTCGATATTTATAATTTCTAGACTCTCGACTGGAATCTCATTGTACTTTTTGTCGTCACTATATACTTCAAATTCTATGGTATAAGCTTGATCGCCATCTTTGGTGTTATCATCCTGGCCAGTAACTGTTATATATTGAGGAATATTCCAGTTGTTCGGCATAAATGACAACCCCTTAGGTTGAGCGATGCCTTCAATTTCGGTCGAAGACTCCACCATAACGAGAACTTCTTTCGAAGGTCTTGAGGTCAAAACGACTGCAAAAACAGCCTTGTCTCCATCTTCGCTCGTCGTAAGCCCAGTATTCGGAGCAAATTTTACGCCGGGAACGCCGCTATCCGTCTTCGTGTAGAGTTGACAATAGAGCGTTTGCGCACAACTGCTGTCATCACAGTCCAACCTGCCATCTTGGTCATTATCCATACCGTCGGCGCAGTCAGCTTCGGAATTTTCACTGCTCGGATCGGGCTTTTCTACTTCTTCGCCGCCGCCCGGTTCGCTACCGCCGCCCGGTTCGCTACCGCCGCCTGGTTCGGTGTTGCCGCCCGGTTCGATGCCGCCGCCTGGTTCGATGCCGCCGCCTGGTTCGATGTTGCCGCCCGGTTCGATGTTGTCTTCGTTGTTGGAAGCACTTTGTTTGTTCGAATCATCGTCTTCATCGCACGCCGACAGTACACACGTGCAACAAATCGCAACCGCCAAAACTCGCCATCTCATCTTCATCTTTTTCGCTCCTATCGACTGATCACGGCACAGAGGCGCGCCGGGGAGCGGCTTCTTAGCCTTTTTGGCGTCCTTGTACAACCGGCGAAAGCAATTTACTTTTTCTTAAGCGAATAAATGATCGGAGCGCGCAAGACTTTAGTTTCTAGTGTAATCCCCTGCGGAAACGGTGGATAAGTTGCTTTTTGCGCAAAGCTCAGAGCAGCATCATCTAAGATTTTAGACCCCGAAGATGTATAAACTGCTGTTTTGAGCACTTTTCCGTCTCGCGCCAGCGTGATGTCGAGCACGACGGTTCCCTGTTGACCGAGACGCTTTGCCATCTCGGGATACGGGCGCTTTTTTTGTTGAAACATCGCTGACACAGTGCGCACATACGCCGACCAAAGCTGTTTTTCGTCGCTCGCTTGGCCAGCCGTACCCTCTCCCCCCCCAGACACGCCCGTCCCCTTTGGAGCCTCAACGTTAGGCGCAGTACCCACGTCACCCGCACCAACTTTTTGCCCACCATCAGCTCCATCCAGGGCCACTCCTGCCCCACTTTGTGCCGCCTGCTCACCTAATGCGGCATCTTGTGCGCGCGTCACCGTCGCGTCTTCAATATTCAAAGACTCAACATCATCATTCTGTGGTGTTTGTATTTTAGGCAAATTTTCTTGAGTTTCACGCTTTTCAATGCGTCTTTTTTCACTTTGAGTCGAAGGCTGATTTTTAGCAACTGGCGTCGTTTCGGGTTCAGAGTCGACAGTTTCGGGCTCTGGTTCGACTTCAGCAGTCTTTTTTTGAATTGCACCCTCAAAAACGGGTTCAACGGGCACTTCTTCTTGGGCGAATGCAGGCAGCGCGTCACCGTCATCCTCAACCCCCTCATCGACTTGAGAAGGCTCTTGCCATAGGCTTACGACACGTTGATTTTCAGTATCGGCCAGCTTGATAACTTCTTTATCGGGCCTTGGTTGCAGCAGACGCATTGGATCGTGCTTGATCGGAGGCATGATTGCAATCACAATGACGAGCACTGCGTGCATCGCAATACTGATAAAAAAACTCTTGTACCAGGGCAATGGCTTACTAACCTTCGTACAGCACGGGGCGTTGCGGGGGCACCCCGCAGAAAGGGGCGCGGCGTATGCCGCTCGTTTTGAGGCGGTGCTTTGGGGCACAGCCCAATACGCACCGCCGTTCGGGCTTCTCAGCTGCTTCGCAGCTTCAATACGCCCGAACATTGGAACGCTGCGTGCAACGCGCGGCATAGACGCGTTGGGGGGACACGTCCCCCCTCAACAAAACAAAAACAGCCAAATATTCAACAATATCTGGCTGACATTCATCGCATAAAGTGCGTTATTTTCCGTGCTTACGCAGGAATTTTTCAACGGCAGCTAATTTTTTCTGAGCCCCGTTAAACGTATTGTCCATCATAAACTCTGCGAGCGAGAGTGCATCGCCGATGGAGCCTTTGATGCCAACGCGACCGATCTCGCGAAGCATGTCGATGCCATAGCGTGCAATGCCGAAAGCATCAAGCTCCGAGGCTGCCGACCCGCCAGCGAACTCGTCGAGCGCCATCGTAAATGTGCCAATATTGCGCAAAATGCTCGGCTCGATGAGTGGCAGGCAGTGCGCCACCGCAAATCGAAGCACTTTGGCATTTTCGTCAAGATGGTTAATTGCGTGAATTTCGACTTGTTCACAACCGACAAACTTAATTTCGGCACGCGTAAGCGTCTTAATTGGCGAATTTTCGTCAGTATTCTTGTCAACATAAAGGTTAACGAGAAGGTTGGGCGTTCGCGTACCCCAAAGGCCCAAAACGAGAAAATCTTTGAGGAAAGCGCGCGGACGAAGATCGGGGGCATGATCCGTCTCAACGACGTGTCTTAAGGTAAGCATGAAGAACACCGCGAGTTTCTCGGAGATTTCTGCATAAGAGCGGATATAGCTCGCATGTTCAAGCTCGGTCATGCGCGAAAGATCGAACGAATCGAGGACTCGCTCACCTTCGAGCGGGGATGCATCACCACGACGTTGAATCACAAAAAGCGACATGGGCAAACGATGATACATTTCAATGCCATTGGTAGTCGTAATGCCCGACTGCGCGTCGTAGTGCGAGATGAGCTGTTTGAGCGCATCGAAGAAGAAAGAACGATTATCGTCATCTAGGCCGGACAAATACTGAACATCCAGGCCATGTGCATGGAAATGCGCCTGGAAATTGAGATTGCGGCGCATCTGACCTTCGTCGCCCAACAACTCAGTATTGACGGAATTTTGGATCGAATGTCCCAAAAAGTCGATGTGTGCGGCAGCATCTGTTCCGCCTGTGCACTCGAGGTCAAAATCGGGATAATCGTGGTGAATATCCAAGATCCAATAACAAAGTTTATTGAGATCTTTAATGCGATCACCCAATCCGAGATTCATCTCGTTGAGTTTACGGCGAAATTCATTGGCAAAAGCAGACACGACAGACTCGTTGATCAACAAAGCTTCCTGAATGTCGCGTTCTTCAATTGACGGATCGTAGGTATAATAGACGAGCTGCGGCGTATTAAAATCGTCTTTACCATGACGAACAAAAGCGTCTTCGATAAGTTTTTTGGCACGCGTCCAATCGAAACGAGGATGGCGAGCACCGAGCGACCAACGGATGGAATCGCGAATACCAATCGTCATACTACGATTGAAGAAGGAAATGAGTTTTTCAGTGCTGACTTCCGAAAAAGGAAGTGAACGAAGCTGCTGTTGGAAAGCAACGTATTTTTCGGGGGTACTGGCATCGTGCTCAAAATGACGATCGTTCGTCAGCATTTCACAAGCAGTGCGATTTTGCGCAAAGTTGTCACGTAAGTCACGCAAAACAGTCCCACATTCGAGCTTCTCCCCCGTCTTTTTGCCGACCAAAGTACACAACGCATCGATCGGACAGGCAAGAAACTGTGACGCGAAATCGCCAAATCCATAGTAAGCAGCTTCACGGCTCGTCTCTACGGCAGAACGATTGGCGCTTTCACGCGTCGGAAAGAACTGAACGCCGCCGGCACCTAATCCTTCGGCAATCGTCTGACGATCAAAACGTTTTTCGAAGCCGTGAAAATTGAATTTGAGCGCATCACTGCGCAACACAAAAAGAGATAAATGACGTACGACGTCTTCAACATCATTGACTGAAAGGCGTCGTTCGGGCGTCGAAAGACGTGATGCTAAACGCGCAGCATCTATGGAATATCGTCTCCAACGAATATCTTCGTACTCAACTTTGGCTGAATGAAAAATAGCGCGAACAACCGCACGTTCTATAACTCTATCTGTTTCTACCATCTGTAAACTCCTGTTCCCCCGCAGTCAAATTGCCGTGCTCTCTTATCACGCAATCACCACGCAAAAAACACAAAATGTCTACTTGCTAAACTCTGTCGGCACGTTTAGAAGGCCAAACTTCGCCAGCGGATTTAACGCTGTTTCTTTTCGCAAATTTTTTTAACTTTGAGTGAGGTTTTTATGCTCGATATACATTCCACTCCCAATACCCTCCCTATCTTTATGATGCTTTCACTCGCTGAAGAAGCTGAATCTCCTAAATTTGAGCTCGTTGATACCCTCGAAGCCTCTCGTTATGATGATGACGACGATGATTGGGATGACGACGACGATGATGATGAGGAAGATGAGGACGATTACGACGACGATGATGAGGACGATGACGATTGGGATGACGACGATGATGATTACGACGACGACGATTGGGATGACGACGACGATGATGACGACGACGATGATGACGATGATGATGATGATGACGAAAAGTATGATGAGTACGGATTCGGCATCTACGGCGACGACGACGATGAAGACGACGATGAAGATGAGGACGACGAATACTAACGCCGCCTAGACTTCAACACGATCGAAGTTGTTTTCAGTCCCGCAATTTTGCGGGACTTTTTTTGTAACGGCTTCAACAAATCGTTGAACAAACGAGAACCAATAAAAAAGGCAGAACCTAAAGTGTCCTGCCTTTTTTGTAGCTGCTAAACAACCTTTTGCTTACACAAACGCTTTGACCCAAACGCCGCTTTGACGTTTGGAAAACTTGATGCGTTTGAGGTACGCTTCGTGGATCGGATTAGACGTCTTCGTCACAAATTCACTGATTCCCGCTTCACGGAAGAACGGATTCTCAGAGCCAAAGAAATAGTTGCCAATCTGGAAGTCACGATATTTAGGAATGACAAAATCAAGCTTGATATCTGCTATCCCCTTCTCATCCTCATCGTAGGCCAAGATCCCCGCCACCTCGTTGTCGCGCATATAGTAAAAGACCTTTCCAGCCGATGCGAACGAAAGCGAAGCATCAAACTGCTCAATTTCGTTCTTATATTTGTCAACAAACCATTTGAAATAGGCGCCATCGCTCATCGCAGGAACAATCTCGAACGCCTCGTGCACCGTATTCATTTTACGAAGCTGATAGACATCCAACACGCCGATGATCAGGTTCATGATTGCCAACGGAAGCGCACCAATCAAAAGTGCATAGACCATAGAAATCGCTGCACCGATGCCATTGATGATGCGAAGCTTTTTAACACTCGTCATGGCAAAAGATGCAACACAAACGGCCGATCCAATATAACCCACGATCTCAAGAATCGTCTTTGCCGTCCCGGTAATTTCGAAATCCATTTATTTAGTCTCCTTGTGGCACTCCGCCACACATATTTATTTAAGCACAGATAAAATTGTAGGCATTACACCTACATTCATCAACTGCGGACGCGCGCCTTTACGCTAACCCACAGAAAATGCAAGCTTTTTTGTATTAGCAAGCGTACCGCACGAAACTCGCATTTGCCCGAAAAGCTTGCAAAAAATTAGATAATTCCCTAGAACTACGCGGCTTTTTTGGCCCTCAACTTTGCGTTCTACTGCGCAAAAGCCCCACCAAACCTTTGCAGCGCCCAGGGCGCTAAACACTGACTCATGAAAAATATCCGTAACTTCTGCATTATCGCACACATCGACCATGGCAAGTCCACGCTGGCCGACAGACTTATTCAAAAAACGCTCAACGTTCCCGATCGCGAGTTTCGCAATCAAATGCTCGACACGATGGATCTCGAACGCGAACGCGGCATCACGATTAAAAGCCAAACGGTCTGCCTGCCCTACAAAGACAAAGACGGCCACGAAATGATCTTCAACCTTATCGACACTCCGGGACACGTCGACTTCAGTTACGAAGTCTCCCGCTCTCTCGCTTCGTGCGAAGGAGCACTACTCCTCGTCGATGCTAGCCAGGGCGTCGAAGCCCAAACCGTTGCCAATCTTTATATGGCAATGGAACACAACCTTGAGATCATTCCTGTTATCAATAAAATTGATCTCCCCGCTGCAGATATCGACATGTGCAACGAACAGATCGAAAATGAACTCGCGCTCGACCCGCTTGACGCGCTTCATACCAGCGCCAAAACCGGTATCGGCATCGAAGAAACGCTCGCCGCAATCGCCGAGCGCATCCCCGCCCCAAAAGGAGACCCCAAAGCGCCCCTGCAGGCACTCATCTTCGACTCCATTTATGACCCGTACCGCGGCGTCATCGTTTATGTCCGCGTCTTTAACGGCACGCTTCGTTCCGGTGATCGCATCAAACTTATGTCGACCAACGCTTGTTACAAGATTGAAGAACTCGGCGTCATGCAGCTCAAACAGGTTTCACGCCAACAGCTTTCAGCTGGCGAAGTTGGTTACATCATCACTGGCATGAAAACCATCTCCGAAGCCCGTGTTGGTGATACCGTCACGCTCGAAGAAGGTGGCTGCGATGCCATGCTCGACGGCTTTAAAGAAGTCAAACCCGTCGTCTTCAGCTCTATCTACCCCCTCAGCACCGATGACTTCCCCGAACTCGCTGACTCGATGGAACGCCTCAAACTTAACGACGCTTCCCTCGTCTATACGCGCGACTCCTCGTCCATTCTCGGACAAGGTTTCCGTTGCGGCTTCCTGGGACTCCTCCACCTCGAAATCACCGAAGAACGCCTCGAACGTGAGTACGACCAAAGCATCATTCTCACCGCGCCCAGCGTCGAATACAAAGTCTATTTGCGCTCGGGCGAATGCATTGAAGTGGATAATCCCGTCAAATACCCCGATCCGTCCATGATCGATTACGCAGAAGAACCATATATCCGCGCAAGCTTCATGGTTCCTAAAGATTTCGTCGGCGCCGTCATCAACCTCTGTATCTCACGCCGCGGCATCCAGGCAGACATGAATTACATCGACTCACGCCGCGTTGAAATTATCTTCGAACTGCCGCTTTCCGAGATTCTGTTTGACTTCTACGACAAACTCAAAACGGTCTCCAAAGGCTACGCCTCGTTTGACTACGAATTTCTTGAGTATCGACGCACCAAACTCGTCAAGCTCTCGATTCTCGTCAATCACGAGCAAGTCGACGCGCTCAGCGTCCTCGTTCACGAAGACCGCGCCGTCGAACGTGCACGCATCATCTGCAAACGCCTTTCCGAAACGATCTCGCGTCACCAGTTCAAAATCCCCATTCAGGGGGCAATCGGCGGCAAAATCATCGCACGCGAAGACGTCAACGCTCTCCGCAAAGACGTCTTGGCCAAATGCTACGGTGGCGATATCACGCGTAAACGCAAGCTCCTCGAAAAGCAAAAAGCTGGTAAAAAACGCATGATGCAGATCGGCGAAGTCGAAATTCCTCAAAAAGCATTCCTCGCCGTTCTCAAAAATAACGAAGACGAAGATTAATCTTACATCTCATCCATCCAAGGCACCGACACTTCGGTGCCTTTTTTTATTTGGTGCGCCGTTGCATGCCCACATAAATTCACGTCCGAGCAAACGCACCTCATCGATGCCCCTCCGATCCCAGAGTCCTAACGCATTCCTCGCGATCGCTGTTTAGCGAGTTTTTTTATGTTTTGGGCAGCTATGGGCTACGCCCATACGCAGCCACAGCACGGGCTATTGGCTAAAAGCCAATACGCCCTCTTTTGCTCGGCTATTCGGCTTTGCCGAATACGCCTCGCAAACGCTCCGAACCCCTGGTTTTTACAATTAATTTTCATATAATTGCAAATTTGTGTCTTGACGGAATAACTTTTTTTTTTATGAGATATTATCTTTTACATTCTGTAAAAGACTAACAAACATTGCGAGGTGAAAATGAGTGATTCGAATTCAAAACGTTGTCCACAGTGTCAGGAAGAAATTTCCGAAAAAGCTAAAAAATGTCCCAAATGTCAGGCAGACTTGCGCGCCTGGCCTGCTAAACACCCTGTTCTGTTAGCAATCATTATAATATGCATCTTAGGCATTTTTTCCAGTATAGCAGCATCCAATGATTTTGAAAAAGCAGATGCAATCGTTGTTACAGCTGAACAGTTAGCTAACGAATATAAGGCTAATGCAGCTCAATATAATTCAAAATATAAAGACAAGAAGCTTGAAGTTTCTGGCGTGATTAAGACTATTAATGAAAAGTCGATCAGATTTGTAGGTCTAGACTTTACAAGTACCACTTGTCATCCATCCACAGCGAAAAAAATGCAAGATTTCGCACAACTTCAAGTAGGACAAAAAATCACAGTCATAGGAAAAGGCGATTCTTTTATGGGAGACCCCAAACTTACAGACTGTGTACTCAAAAAATAAGAGACGGCCACAAGAGGACGGCCACTTTGGGCCGTCCTCAAAACAGAATGAGGCTGAATAAAAATAAACAACGACAACGAGCGCATTTCGTTACAGATTAAATAAATCTGTTGTAAGACATTAAAATATTTTTTATTTTTTACCACTGCTGTCCCACTAAAATTTCCTAAAATACTCGGACAACTCTACAGTAGCTTTGTTTTTTCGATATATAGTCGTTTCTAAACATGAAAAAGACTTAAGATTACTGTTAAATCGCCTGCGTCGCGAAGCCGAAGGCAAGCACATTGTTTGAAAGAATGAATTAGTCTGCTTCTGTATTTCGGAAGGGGTATAAAAGTGAAAACATAAAGGAATAGCGGCTCACGGGAATTCCTTCTGTTTCATAGTAATAACGATAGGTTGGCGAAGATAGCATGTTTTCTGAAAACGCCATACTGCCTTGTACCATAAAACCAAGATTTGCCGGAAGTGCGACCGTGACTGCGGGTTGTATAATGGCGTAAACAGGCGTAGTGTAGTTTTCACCTTCATTTTTTGACGATTCTGTTTCGGGGGATGGCGAAACGAGAAATGCTGCTAAGTCGGTTGTGATATAATCGTTTGTATAAGAAAAACCGAGTTTTAAACGATGCATGGCATCATCGGTAATATTCTCTTTTTTATTATTATCGTAGATGCGTTTTGAATATAAAAAGTTGTAATGTGCATAGATATCCCAATTATTGGAAAGCTTGACATTCGTACTTAATTCAAAACCTAAGATATTTGCATCGCTGTCTTGAAGCGGGTGATATTTGCCTGCGGAGCCCATCCAATGATTTGTCATATAAGGCGCTGCGTTGGGAGATGAACTTGTAATATATTCGAGGCGAATGAGATCGTTCATGAGTGTGGCAAAACCATCAAGACGAATCGTCATGAAGTATGTCGGCGTGAACAAAAAGGATAACTCAAAGTTGTGTAGTGATTCGTTTTTGAGATCCGGGTTGCCGATGTAATCAAACATATCGGCATAAAGTTGATAGAGTGAGGGTTCCTTAAATGCGTAGCCGTATGACACACGCATTGTGAGCCACTCTGTCCATTTTGCGAGAAATGCAAAACGCCAAGATGGGGCAACTTTGTGTGAATCTAAATTTGCTTTATAAAAGTCAAGACGTCCGCCTGCTGTGAGAATGATGCGGTTATCCCAAAAACGCTGTTCATCCTGAAGGAAGATCGAAGGCGTTACGAAACCGATGTCAGTCGATGTCGTCGTTGAATCGAGCATGTTGCCTTCAGCTGAAACATCAACGTTTTCAAGACCGAATTCTGGCGTTGTAATGCGATTGTATTCGAGTACAAAACCACCGATGAGTTCGTTTTGTTCGTAAATACGCCACTGTGCTTGTGCAAGACCGTAAAGTTTGTGTTGATAGACGTCAAAATCTATCTTTTTGTCATAACCTTTAGATTGGAAGTCTGCGAGGCTGTACTCAGAATGATAGCCGTGAGAATCTGTAATTCTGATTGTAGAGACGTCATCGAGTGAAAGACTATTATAATTTTCGATATTATATTGGCCGAAACGGTATGAAATTAAGCTTAAAAAAGTGACATCATCGCCGAAATTTGTTTCATATATAAAATCGGCATAAGCTTCACGTCGGTTAAATCGATAATTATTGCCTTTGATCTCATCATCAATAATTCCTCCAGACGGAAGAATGGATTGATAATCATTATAAAAGGTACTTTCGTAGGCGACGTTTGGAACAATCTCTGAACCGTCAGCACCAGCGTAAATATCACTAAAACCGAGTTGTAATTTAAAATCCCTAAAGTTGATCTTGGCATTGATGTTATACCAAGTCTTATCGGAGTTGGGGTCTATACGTTCAATACGAATAGATTTTGCATTCTGGCCAGAGGCAACAGAATTTGCTGCAGTATCCATCGCATAGTTGTTATAGACATAATCACCTACTAATCCTGGACCTTGCGTCGTGTTGCCTGAGGCATGAAGCATGATACCCAGATCTAAATCTTCATTATTATATGCCCCGATAGCAGACGCTTTAAACGTAAGATTATTGGCAAAAGAGATCTTATATTCGCCGTATTTGCCAATATCTTTAGGGTCTTTTGTAAAAATATTGATTACGCCCTGAAATGCACCGGAACCGTACAGTGCAGAACCAGGGCCAAGGACGACCTCGATACGTTTGATCAGTTCGACCGGATAAGTGTCGTCAATCCAAATACCTGCGTCTCGAACGTCATTAATGGGTACACCGTTTTGCAGCCACAAGATTCGCGCGTTATTATCTTCTGTGCCAACAAGACCACGGATCATAACGGATCTAAATTGCGAATCCGTCGTGATGGTTTGAATACCAGGAACGTGTCTTAGAATATCAGCCAGGTTACGCCAGCCGTGACGCGCAATATCACGATCCGTTATGACGTGAATGGTAGACGGTGCTTCACTGATCAGCTGTCTTTTTTTGGATGCAGAGAAAACAACGTCATTGGCGTTAAGTTCCCAACTAGCTTCGTAGCGCCAGTCATCTTTGAGCTTTGCATTCTCAGAATAAGAATTAAGCGGATGATTTTCGGGGAGCCCAGGTGGACGAAGCTCTGGCCCAATTTGAGCGTATGCTGCTGTCGAAGAGGCGCAGAGCACGAGAGCAATCAACGCAGAAAGATAGTATTTATCGGCGAAATGTCTCATGAGTGTATCTTCTCCTAATCCTGGCTGGCTGATGTAGCCGTGGGAATTGAAATCGCAGTACCATAATCGGGGCGATAGACATTCATTTTGGAACCAAGATTATTCATAATAAGATCCGTGTTTGCACTGGTGTCTACGTGACGATAAAAACTGTTATCCCAAACAAAATCGATGTCGCTACGTCCGTCGTACAGGTTTGGATTATTCGAGAGACCTGAGCATACAGATTCTGAGTCTTTGGGCGATGGAAAATAGTTCTCGATAATGCTGTCGGTAGACATGAAGGCTTCATTATCAAAGTAAGCTTCGGGCGAAAGATATTTGAATGAAGCTTGGCCGTAGATTTTTGTGTCCTTTTCGTCGGTATAGGCAGGATTGACGAGCGAGGGGAGTTTGTATCCGTCGCCGCCTGTGGCAATATAATAAATGACTGCAAGATCTAAGCTTTTGTCTCTTAATGCATCCTCTTCGGTAACTTTTGCATATTGACGCGGGCCAACGGTCGTATAACCTTTGTCCTCTTCGACTGCTGTTAGGTAGCATTTACAGACTGGCGTATCCGTTCCTGCTGAGGTGAATTTTTCTGCTGAAATGTGAATGCGCATTGGGTGAAATGTGTTTGTTTTGCCCGACTCATCTTCTAAATTCGGATAATACACATTGACGAGCTTATTGTTATACGCTTCTGTACAGAATCTTCGTGAGGGAACGATGTTATTGAGATTTTCCGAGTTGCGAATATATTCAATAAAACGCGATTCATCTTGCCAGCTGAACTTTGGATCAAAAATGTATATTCCGCTGTTGTTATCCTTCGAAAGATATCCCTTCAAAACATCATAGAAGGATGTATCTGTCGGATTCGTTTGGTCGTCTGCTAATTCTTGGAATCTTGCCGCACAGTCTACGGGTGCCGTAGGATCAGCATTCGGATCCGGTTTGTTATTGTCGATTTCTTCTTCAGGAATGAAGGCTAGGTCGATCAATTGGTACAGTGGTTCTTTGAGGTAGTTCTCTGGTTTTCGTTCAAGGCAGACGTCTGCATCACACTGGCACGTTTCGTCACTGCATGCTGAGGGCAAAAATTCGCGTGGCTGATGTGTTGACCATACTTCGGTGATCTGACTGCTGCTGGCGTAGTTGATAGTCGACAGCATCAGACCTGCAAATACCGGGTACTGGCCGCGACCTTCGTTATATGTTGAGATGGCGTTTGTAATATAATTAACAAACGCAGAAGGAGTAAGCGTCGTTGCCTTGAATGTATTGGAGTAAGTAATGACATTTCGAAGTGTAGACTTCGTATAAGTCGTATTTTTTACATCTTCAATTCGATTAAATGCACCTGCATTCATGAGAAGCGCATCGTAATGCGATTCATTAGATTGATTGAATGCCGAAAGCATAATTTCGGTGACCCAACTCCCAATAAAAGTTGTTTGGCTTCTTAAGATGGGTTCAGTGATGTTTTGAATAGATTCGATCAGTTTGCTGTTTTCTATTCCAGGAATGATATTGAAATTAAACAGCGTGATTTCGCTAAAAGTGCCTGTTTCTGAAGCAGATTCGTCCTCGGGCATCGTCCAAGCGGTATTGGAATCTTGGGCTGAGCACATTGCATAATCTTTGCTGTGGTAGAGGCAGTTCCAGACATTTTGAAGCACGCTCGGTTCAAGACTTCTTGATGTGTTCGGTACAGCACGTTCTGCAAGGTACTTTTGACATTGATCAAAAGAAGGTGCTTCTTTTGTCGTTTCGTTAACGAGGTATTCGTGGGCGTCAATGAAGTAATTGTAGCAGCTGCATGCTGGTGCTAATTCATTTGAAGGAGCAATGTTTTTACATTTCTGAGCGACATTCTCTGCAGTTAAGCCCTTGTAATTGTCGTCGGACGCTATCACGCGCTTAATATTCGTCATGCAGCTAAGTGGAGTTGGCGTCTCAACCTCTTCTGGCGCGTGATATGTTTGAACGAGTTTTGCGTAATTCACCTGTGCGACGTAAGGTTGCGCCAGGTTTCCTCGATCATTTTGGGTTGCTGCGCGGTTGAGCGTAACTTCGAGTTTTGCAGTTGTGTTGCCGCCTTCTGGAAGGCGAATGACCCAAATGGGGTGGCTATAACGTTTGTTGATCAGCTCAAAGTAGCTCTGTTTGATTTCGAGAGGCGTTGCGTTGAATAGTTTTCCGAGTGCGTTATCTGACAGTAGGGATGAAAACTCGGAACTTGATGCGTTGAACAGGTTTTTTGTGTCGACGCTCGCATTATCGAAGAAGTAAGGTTCCGCTGGCAGATCAGACTTTTTGTCCATGCTAAAGTGCACGAGCCCTGGTGTGTTTTCGGGAATTTCGGAAGTCGTAAAGCCGACCATGTGTTGATCGCCAGCAGCCGAAAATACGGCAATGATACTATTAAAGATCTCTCGATTGAGTTCACGCGTTACGCTTTGTTGAAGGAGGGCATCATCGCAATGGTCATCTTTGCAGGCTGATGCGCAGATATCTTTGCAAGCTGTTTCGCTTTCGCGACAGATTGCAGGACATAGTTCGCGTTTTTGGTTCAGCCTATCTGTGGGGAGAATGAGGTGATTTTCGCTGCATAACGTATTCTCTTCGTTGAGTGAGAATAAAATCTGCAAAAGCGGGAAAATACTCACGCGTTTATTCTCGTTATCGATGAGCGTAGGCGGGTTTGTTGTGTACGCAACTTTAGCACCGTTGTCGCCCCATACTTTTGTTGTTGCGTAGTCTGAAGCAGCCGAAACATGAGCTAAAATAAAGAACGCGCGTGCGTTTGCATTGTACGCGCTTTGCAAGGCGTACAGAACATCACAGTAATCACGAGTCTGTAGGCTACCAAATTTGCCTGGTTGAACGTAAGACATGACCGATCTGTCGAGCGCGCCAACGACGGCTACACCAAGGCAGTCTGCACCATCTGGATTTTTTGATGAGCGACAGCAGGCTTGAGGTTTACTTTCAGAGCACTCAGAACCTTCTTCGGGGACAAGGAGAATAGAGTAGGGCGCGAGGTTCGGAAGATTCTGTGAGACGTCAGAAAGGTTGGATATGACGTGAGGATAGTTGGCTTCGACAAGCATGTTGTTGATCTGACGAAGATCTTTGTCGAAAACGTGGTTTCCGAACATATCTGCGCTAAAGCCAAGGGACGAGAGAAGCTGGATCGTCGGATAGTCGTCAAACTCTCTTGAATTAGGCTGGGAAGATCCAAAACTGTCTCCGTTGCCAACGATGAACAACGGAACATTGGTTTGTTCGAACAAACCGTGCCATGCGTGCTGCATGCCTGTGGCGCCATTAAGAGAGGATTGGCAGGTGTAGCCGATTTCTCCCTCGAAGGGACAGAGCGTTTTATCGGAGTATTGCGTGCAACTAATTTCGTAATAGGGGGCGTTTTCGTTTTGAGGGATTGGCTTGAGAAGGCTGAGCCAGATCTTGCTACCGTCTTCATTGACTTTGGATATCTGATCCAAAGTCTGCTGTTGTAGTGTTAGCACTTCAGCATTTGATCTTATATGAAGCGTTGGCGGTTGCGTATCTATTTCGGATGCATCCGATGTCTTTGTATAAGTACACACTGGCACATTATCTATTTGGATGGATCCGACGGAAGTTGAGAATAGCTGCGGAAATACAGATGACCACTTACTATCAATATAAGATGAATTTGGAATATTCAGATTGAGGGCGCAGTAATATTGTGTTTCGCCGAAAGACGTGTCCGACTTGTCATGGATGCAATTATCTTTAATATTATATTTTTTGCGAATTGCATCTGTAACGAGATGACAAGTTACTTTGTATATATTCTGAATGCCCTGTTCAGTAATTTCAGGTTTGAATTGTGGATCAAAAATATCGAGAGATAATAAATTTTTATCTTCCGATAATGTAAAAGTATCGGAGTTACAAGATGTATAATTATTGGTAGATTGTCTGAAATAGGTATTGGGCTTTTGACAAAAGCCTATTTCTTTGTAAACCGGGGCATAAGCACCTTCCCATTCAGAGAGCATCGCAATATCAAGTTTAAAAGTCTCAGCCTCTGGGGAATATAATTCGGGCTCATACAGTCCTGTAGACACATCCTGACAGGCTGACTGGAGCAAGGCTGTCATAGCTGAAAGGGCAAAGACAACACAGTGTTTGCGGGACATAAAAACAGCTCCTGCGGCGGATATATCGTTGTAAAACGGGGGAATGATCTTCCCCCGAAATTTGATGATTACTCCTGGATATCAACGATGAGTGTTGTGAGTCTTGCAATAATGTCCTTGAGCTGATCATTTCGTTTGATTGCGTCTGCATGTACGATTTGGAACTGATCGTACATAGTTTGATTTGAATCCACGAATTCCTGAAGCTTGTTGGTCAACGCATTGTTGGACTCAGTTAATTCGGCGATGACGGCCTGATCTTGAGCAGCCTGGGCTTGATAACTTTCAATGTAGCTGACATTTTGAGCAGCCTGATTTCTAACAGCTTCAGCGTCGGCTTCTGCAGCCTGGCAACGTGCAGCAAGGGTATCAAACTGGAATTTGAGATCAGCTTGTTCGGCATCTTTTTGGGAACATTCCATGCGAAGCTGATCTGCTTCGGCTCGAACGAGCGTTTTTTCTTCACGGAGTTGTGCGCATTCGGTGCGAAGTTGATCTCGTTCGGCTGTAACTGCTTCGAGTTCGGCTTTGAGCTGCGACAAGGTTTCGTTGAGCTGTGCGATCTCTTCGGATGTGGCTGCGGGGGCTGCGACTTCCGTTGGTGCTGCGGGATTGGGATCTGTTGCGGTCGTAGCGGGTGTTGCTGGTGTGGCGATAGGCATTGACGGAACAGGTGCTGTTGCCGATACAGAGGCTGGTCGTTGTCCTAGCGGCAATTTGGGGGCAGCAGGTAGGCGGCTTGCGATGCTCGGAACAGAATTGGTCAGTGGGGCAATGCCAGGACGCGGGAACGATGGGATGGCAGCTGCAGGGCTACGAAGTCCAGCAGAAATAGGTTGAGCTGCTTGAGAAATTGAGGCTGGTTTGATGGGCGAAACGGCGTTGATTGCAGGTCGGACGGACGAAGATGAAATTGCCGACGGAAGAGGCGAGGCTACTGCCCTGTTGGCCGTTGAGGAGATCGATGCATTGAGGTTTGCTGCAGCAGGGGCTGCTGCTGTGACCTGAGCGGGCTCTTCGGTTAGATCGGGGATGTTCGCATCAAGGTCGACGACATCGTTCACTTGGGACTCAAGTTTGAAGTTTTTGGCATCTAAAGCATCATCCACTTCGAAAGAAAGCCCGTCTTCTTCTTCGACGTCACTCGTATCGATTTCACCGAAGATGTCCACACCGTCGATGTCGATGGCTTTAAGCTCTTCACTTGTACCCGAGGGAATGTCGTCTGTGGCTTGACTGACATCAATCATTTCGTCTTCATCAGCTGCAGTCTGTTCTTCGGCAGCCTGTTCTTGTGCCGCCTGTTCGGCTGCGTAATAGGCTTCAACTTCGTCGAGATATTTGAACTGTTCGTTGATGTTAGCCAAAAAGACTTCTTTGTTGAGGGGTTTTAGGAAATAGCCTTCAGCATGAACATCAAGCTGTAGATGCGCATTAAAGGCATCCGTTGTTTCTGCGGTGCTCGTAATAAAGATGGGCATCTCGGCTGTTTGGGGATCTTTTTTGAGTGCGCTGCAGACGATAAAACCGTTTGTATCCGGCAACTCTACGGCAATGATGCAAAGATCTGGCATGACGGATAGAGCTAAGGCCTTTCCTTCTGCTGCAGTCGCACATGCAATCGTCTGATGGCCATCGGGTGCCACGAGTGCTCTGATTTCTTCTGTTGTGGCTGTATCATTGTCGATAACAAGAATGGTTCTTGAGCTCATTATTTCATCATCCCATAAAACAAATGCTTGTGAATAAAAGGCAAAAAAATAAGCCTATTATTTATACTCATTCCCGTGAGTTTCATACAAAATTAAGTGCGGCAGCACATAAATTTCGTCTAGGGCGCAAGCAAAACGAGGGGGTAGCGGCGTATTTGCGAAGCAAAAAGCCGCTCAGGGGGAGACTTCCCCCCTTTTTAAAACGAAGAAAACTAAAGATCGATCGGCGCATCATCGATGGGGGTGAAGCGTTCGTCGTATTGTCGTAAGAGCCTGAGGGCGTGTTCTCGCAGGTAGGGGTGGAGTTCATTCATATCGGCAACGAGCCGGAGTTGTTCCTGCGAGAGCGTAAAGGCGCAGCGAA
Source organism: Myxococcota bacterium (assembly GCA_045599585.1). Lineage (GTDB taxonomy): Bacteria > Myxococcota_A > Bradymonadia > UBA4248 > UBA4248 > RGIG464. The sequence continues at coordinate 20,041 of JAZRWH010000030.1, read as the reverse complement.
GGGCGTGTGCGGTTTTGAGATAGGGGTTGGCTGTGAGCGCGAGTCGGATCTCGGGGCGCGTCAACCAGTGACTTTGAAAAATGGGTTCGAGGAGGTGCGTTTGCGTAGGACGGCGCGAAGCCATAAAGAGGATGTCCATTTCGCGAATCGCAGGATTGGCACACAGAATCTCGATGACATCAGGGAAGGGGGAGCGCAGGAGGGCTTCATTCGCTTTGCGATTATTTTGGCGAGCACGTGAACGCTGAACGCCACGTGGGAGGGAAATAAGGACTTGAGCGTTTTGGTCGTCGGTGTGCGGGAGGCCTTCGCGGCTGGGGCCGTAGTTCGTAAACCAGCTGTGGACCAGTTGGGTGAGTGTGACGTCATCACTCTCGACTGCGTAAACGGCTCGGCAGCGTTCGGTGAACTCCGGATCGGACTGAAACGTGATAAATGCTCGGGTCAACTGAATGAGTTCAGTCTGTGTTTCGATACTACGTGAGGTAAAAAGGCGTATGAGGCGCTCGGACATCAGCTCAAACAGCTGCTGGGGGGAGCAGTCTCGAAGCTCATTAAGAAGTTTTGCCCGAAGGTAGGGCTCGTCTGGAAGCGCCATGGTTTAGCTGACCTGATCTGGATCGATGAGGGTTAGTCTGCGGCGTTTAGGATGACCTAAGTCGTGCCGCAGAGAAGATTATTCTTTGTCGTCGTCCGAGCCCGAAACTGCATCGCGGATACCGTCGTGCTTGCGGAGGATGTACTCGACGGATTTGCGGTTCATGGATGAAAAACGCGCTGCCGCCGAGATGTTGCCTTTACAGATTTCGAGGACTCGTTTCCAGTATTGACGCTCAAATTCGTCAACGACAAGTTGTTTTGCGTCTTTGAACGGAACCTGTTCTTTAATGAGGTTTTCGAAGTAATCTTCGAACTGATTGGAGGTGTTCTGTCGAACTTCTTCTGTTTTTTGGATCATTGCCGCAGCGTTGAGAAACTTGGTTTCGATGCGGTTAGAGCTCGATAGGACGCTAGCGCGTTCGACGAAGTTGCGGAGCTCGCGGACGTTGCCTGGCCAGTTGTATGATTTTAGCTTTTGGAGCGTTGAAAATGACACACTTGCTGGCTCGCAGTGTTTTTGTTCCGCGAACTGTTTCAAAAAGTGTTCGACGAGCAGAGGAATATCTTCGGGGCGTTTACGGAGCGGTGGAACAGCAACCATGATGACCGCGAGGCGATAGAAGAGGTCTTCCCGGAAATTGCCTTGCTCAACTTCGCGCGCGAGATTGCGGTTCGTTGCGGCAATGATGCGGACGTCAACTGGGTAGGCCTTTTCGCTGCCAACAGGACGAATGATTCGATTTTCTAAGACGCGAAGCAGTTTGGGTTGAAGTTCAAGCGGAAGTTCACCAATTTCATCGAGGAAAATAGTGCCGCCGTTTGCCTGCAAAAAAGCACCATTGCGGTTGTTGACGGCGCCTGTAAAGGCGCCTTTGACGTGGCCGAAAAGTTCCGATTCGATGAGGTCTTTAGAAACTGCTGAGCAATCGAAGATGACGTACGGCTTGTTGGCACGTTCGGAGTTCGAATAAATAGCATTGGCTACGAGCTCTTTACCACTGCCGGGTTCGCCTTGGATCAGAACGGTCGCTGGTGACGCCGAAACTTTGGCTAGAAGACCAAATATTTCACGCATTGCGACGGATTCGCCCAAAAGTTTGCCAAAATGATTCTCCCGCGAAATATCGACTTCGACAGTATCCTGGCTGACAATCTCAAAGTCGATCTTAATTCCGGCACAGCGAAACGTCGTGCGGTCGGTCAAATAAATGTCGTTGACGCGAAGATCTCCAATATACGTGCCGTTTTTGCTCTCTTGGTCGACAAGACGAAACCCGTTGACATCTAACTCGATCTTTGCGTGGTGGCGCGAAATAGACGCGTCGTTGATCGAAAAATCACAGTCGGGATGAGAGCCGATGGATATCTCGCGTTTTTGAAAGGTTTCTTGGTAAACAGGATTGGTGTGCGCCGTGAGGCGGTAGCGTTTGACTTTAAGTGCTACACCGCCATAGATCGTCTTCGTTTCGTCAGACATAGTCCTTCTCTAATGACTCAATCGTATGAGTGAATGGTGCTGCTTCCTTGCATGGCGTCAGAGAATCGCGTGAATTGACGCTTCGCTTGCGGCCTGTTCATTGGATAGCGGCATCTTGTACCAAATCTTGCACTCTATACACTTTTTTGCACAAAATTGCCACATTACTCCCAAAAAGAATTTCTTCCTTGGCATATTCTTCAGATATCCTGGCGCTGCAAAGGCTCGCAATGCGTCGTAAATGTCAGTTAGGCACTTGGAGCGTCGTAAAATACGATGCTTTTTCCGTCGGGAAGAAGCACCAGTCGTGCCGAAAACTCACGTATGCTCATCGATAGGGAACTCTGATTCATGTACCAGTAGTTTAGCGCTTTTCGCTTCGCATCACTGCGCGTGCGGCCCGTAAAAGTGATCGGCTCTTTACGTGCCTGGACTTTATCCTGATTTCCCATTGCACTGTCTCCTGTTTTAATCGATTTCTAGGCATCCCTGCGCCAACAGCAGATAGATCGTCTGATGTACCGGATAGCCATCCGGAAGGTACACCAACAACTCGCTTAATGTACCACTTTTTTGGAGTCTTTCGACAACTGCTTTGTAGTCATCTGCAGAAAAAAGTTCATTTTCGCTCAAATCATCCGCATTCCATGCACTCGAAAGATACGTGAGTGCTTCCTCTGCGGGAACCGAAAGCCTCATTCTAAAAGGCAGAACTGCGCGCGATACGTTAAGAAGCTCCGTTTTGGGCAGGCTCCACACGGTTTTGCGAATGAGCGCTGCCATGTCGGGTTCGTCGAGCATTGCAGGGGGCTCGGTTTGACTTTCACGCCAATCGACTTCACCCTCTGTCCAGTGTCCTAGTTCCATGAGCGTATCGGCAATCCAAAACTGTTCGGCCCTCGGATTTGCGTAGGCTTGCGTGCACGACTGTCGCCGCTGCGTCTCTTCTTCGGGGGTGATAAGATCGTTTAACGCACAAAAACTGTATATATCTAATAGCGGTTCGTTCGTTTCAATGCGTGTCGGAAGCCCCGCCATCCAGTGCACACGTACGATCATTTTTGAACGAGAAAATGTCAGCATGCCACTTAAGTGTTTGCCGACAATTCGACAAAAAATACTTACTGTCGAATGTGCACAGCATAAACACGGAAATTGTACCGAAAAATGCGTTTTAAGCCATTGCCGTTCGAAGGCGTACGCCGATGCATCAGGCGCTTCTTCACCGAAATTCGACGGGAACATCCTAAATGCGCTGAGCCAGCCTCGCGTCCAACGTGCCCTCTCAATCTCAAACCATGCTGCCGCTTTTTCCAAACTCGCTCGAATGGCTTCTAAAAGTTCAGCCGTGCCTGCATTCGCATCAAGTACGGCTGCGCGTTCTGACTGGCTTACAATGCGTCGCCCCGCACCCCAGCTCTCGACGACGTTGAGAAGCACGAGCCACCAAGTTTTGTGCGCGTTCGTGATCAGGTCAAACGTCGGCTCACCTTCGAGGTATGCCTCGGCAATTACGAGTGTTGCCCTGGTTCGATTGAGAACATGCCGCAGTTCCGTAGCATCTGCCGCCGTGCTGTAAGACACCCCCAGCCGTCGCAGCAAAAAACTGCACAGTGCAAGCTTTTCGGTGCTGCGAACTGCCAAAATGGCCGATGTCTGCATGGGCTGCTTATTCATGGAATTGAAAAATGTTCGAGGAGGGTTGGGATGGTTGTTGTCCGCCCTTTTCCGCTTCGCGTCAATACGGGCGGCCGCGCGGCCTATTTCGCTTCGCGTCAATACGGCCGCGCCCTGATCGCGCGGGCGTTGCGCTCCAGATCCGTTCTGATTGCGCTTCTAACACGTTTTGTTTGACCTTGCCATGCTCGCTTTCGACACGACGACATCACTTGTGATAACATGCGCATTCGCGCCAAAATTCGGGCCGAAATTGTTTTTTTGTGCTCAGCGAGTTTCGCTCTTGCGTTTGGTTGCAAAGCGAAATGGTTTTTATGGCGGTGTACAAGCGATTTTGCTTTTTTAGGAGAACCTTATTCGATGAAAGATAACTTTATTCCTGCGCGCATTTTTATGGGTAGCGTCACAAATCTATCGAACCGACCTTTTAGACGTCTCGTGACAGAGTTAGGTGCTGACGCGACGTTGAGTGAAATGGTCATTGCCTTTTACGCCGCGCGTGGCGGAAGACAGGATTTGGCGCTTATGAAACGCGGTGAACACGAAAAGACTTTCGGCGTTCAGCTCGTTGGTTCAAGCGTCAAACAGCTCGTCAAATCTGCCGAATATGCCCAAAAGGCAGGTGCCGACTTTGTTGACTTCAATTGCGCTTGTCCGCATCACTCGGTCGTCTCGCATCGAGGTGGTGCCGATTTGTTGCGCCGTCCGCCGATCATTGCGCCGATTCTCGAAGCGCTTCGTGAAGTTGTTAAAGTGCCGCTTACGCTCAAAATTCGCAAAGGTTTCGAAGAGAATGACAATGTCGTTCCCGAAGTCGTCCATATCGCAGAGGAATGCGGCGTCGATGCCGTGTTTATTCACGCGCGCACAAAATTCGCGCAGTATCGCGGACCCAATGATTGGGCGCTCATCGAAGAAATGGCTCAGACATCCAAATTGCCGATCATTGGCTGCGGAGATCTTGCGCACGGCAGCATCGTGCTCGAAAAAATGCAAACGAGTGCCTGTGCAGGTTTTGCGCTTGCGCGCGGCGCGCTCATGAAACCGTGGATCTTTAAGGAGATTCGAGAGGGGCATCCGCTTGATCCCTCGAGCGAAGAACGCCTTGAGATCTTGCGTAAACTCGTGACGTATTCGCTCGACGATTTTGGTTATGACGCTTTCGGACATCAAAAAGCTCGTAAATTTCTCCATGATCAGATGCTCTTTTTGTCGCGCTACGTGCCGACAGGCGCCTACGGTCGCGAACTTCCTATGCAGGAACGCGAATTGGAATGGACGCCACGCAATGAGCTCGAAAAACTTATGGCTCAGCCCGACAAAGAATCGTTCGACAAATTGTTGAACATGGTTGGCTTTGATGACAATATTGTTGAATCACCTAAAGAACCTGCTGAGCAGTCAGAAACGGCTGATGCACCAGAATCTGCCTCTAAATAAACAGTGACACAATTGTAAAAAATGTGGTTGAATCGTTGAAATAGCTTTCAAAACGGGAAATCGCGAATTAGACGATTGTTATTCATATGGAGAATTTAGGGCTTATTATAATAATTGCATTCGAATTTTGGCGTGCGCACCGCTTCTCAAAAGCCTTTGGCTTTTTCAATACGCGGTGCATCTTCGGCTATCACAAAAGAATCAAAACTTCTTTTGTGATACGCCTCTGCGTTCGCCTCCTCGCCGCATGCTGCGGCTCAATACGGCTCACGTCCTTTTATGTTCGCCATTGCATTTTACAACGCGACCGAGATGAAGAGTTCCCTCGCAATTGCGGTGATGCTGTCTGTATATAAATGGTTTTCATTTGCTCAAAACTATGCGAATCCATTAAACTGAGACGCAGGTCTTTAGCCTGTTTCCTGCGGAGGATAATCATGGGACAGTGGCTCAATACAGGATCGAATCGATTTAGACAAGTTGTTGAAAATAGCGAATTTTACGTCGATAAGACAGGTATGCTCGCTTATCTCAACAGATGGCTGTTTTCAGAAGATAGATTCGTTTGCGTGAGCCGCGCTCGCCGATTTGGTAAGTCAATTGCTGCCAAAATGATCGCGGCTTATTACGACAAAACTGTCAATTCTCGTGAGCTGTTTGCCAATTTTGAAATTGCAAAGCATCCCAGTTTTGAAAAAGGGCTCAACAAATTCAATGTGCTCTATTGGGATGCTCAGCAGTTCATGGAACCCAAAGAACCGGAACGCTTCATCCCCTATACTTGCGAGTGTTTGCTAAAAGATCTGATGGAGGCATATCCCGGCATGTTGTCACCAGATCTATCTTTACTCGACGCACTGGCGACGATACATAAAAATACAGGTGAGTCCTTTGTCATGATTATCGATGAATGGGATTGTATTTTTAGATATCGTTTCCCCGATAAAATACAACGCGACTATATCGACTTTTTTAGAAAATTGTTTAAGAGCGCAGGCTCAAATGATTTCATAGCACTTGCTTATATCACAGGCATTTTCCCGATTGTTAAATATAATGTCGAATCGGCACTTAATGTATTTAAAGAATACACCATGATTCGACCGAAACAGCTTTCGCCATATGTCGGGTTTACTAAAGATGAAGTGCGAGAACTCTGCACTCGGTATCATATGGATTTTAATGAATGCAGTCGATGGTATGATGGGTATTTATTAAAGAATAATGAACATATCTATAACCCGAATGCCATATACCAATGTATGTCGACGCTGGAATTTGGTAGTTATTGGACGAGCACTGGGACGTATGAGCAGATTTCTGATCATATTACGATGAATTTTGATGGTCTGCGAGATGATATCAATGAGTTGATGTCGGGAAAAAACGTGCCTGTAGACACGTCGAGTTTTAACAACACGATGGATGATATCCAGTGTAAAGATGACGTTTTGACGTTGTTGATTCATCTTGGATACCTTGGCTATGACCAAGACAATGAAACGTGTTTTATTCCTAACGAAGAGATTTATGGAGAGTTTTTGACAGCGACGCGTCGATGTGGATGGACGAGTTTTTACGATGCTTATCAGCGTTCAAAACGCATCATGTCCGCGCTAATTGCGCGCGATGCAAACACGGTTGCCGCTGAAATTCAAAAAGTTCACGACGATTTGTCGTCTATACTCACTTATAACAACGAATCGGATTTAGCGCTCGTCGTAATGTACGCTTGTGCCGCTGGTCGCAAGACCTACAAATTCGTTCGCGAATTGCCGACCGGCGCCGGTTTTGCCGATATCGTCATGATCCCGATCAAACCAGGGCAACCAGGCATCGTGGTGGAACTCAAATGGGATCAATCTGCCGAAGGCGCGATCGATCAGATCAAACAACGCCGCTATGCGAATTTCTTTGAGGATTATAAAGGCGAAGTCATCTTATGCGGCGTTAATTATGATCCCGATTGCAAAGATAAAAAATTATATAAACAACACACGTATGTGATTGAAAATTGGGTTGTGGAATAGATAAGACTGATCTCGATGTTTGTATTTATTTCACAAATCGTTTAATATTGCACGTGTGTTCCTTTGTCTTTTCATCATAATTCACGGCGATGAATAATAAATCGCCATGATATTGTTCAAGCGCATTAAAATACTGTTTATTCTCGATCTGGGTCAACGCCGTTTCGGTTGAGCTATTGCGCTTAAGTTCGACGATCATCGCCGGAATATTGGGAATATATGGAATAAATGCAATATCGGCGTAGCCCTTGCCTGCTGGAAGTTCGGAAATAACGGTGTAGCGCGTATTTGCATAAAAATAGGCAAATCGAATGACGCTCTGAAAACAGCCTTCATTGTTATATTGCAAATTTGAGACGAGTTCTTCATGTGCGTCGTTGAGGGCTTGCGCAACGGCACTTTCGTCTCCATTGATCGTGAGATCTAATAATTGTTTGGAATGGTTTACAATGCGAATGGCTTTTGCATAATCATTTTCGTCGCGAATCGACAAAATCCACTGCTGCCGTATTTCCATATTGGGAATATAACATTGCTGCGCTTTTTGATCGTATGCCAAATAACCCAGATGGATTAAATATGTAAAAACGTCATCTTTATTGCGAAAATCGGTCATTGTGTTGAGATAACTTGCTGTTTCTACATCCACTTTGCCACCCGCAATCATGGTCATCACGTCATCACGAATGCCATCAAAATTCATTAATATATATTGTTTTAGCGCATCATAAGATCCGGTTTGCGTCCAATAACTATTATATTCGTGATCAAGCATCGCATTGACGACTGAGCACGGATTATAAATACTGGTACCATCTAGTTTGTATCCGTCATACCAACGTTTGCAATCTTTAAAACTCATGTTGTGTTCCGCACACACCGCTTTAACATCGTCTTCGGTAAAGCCGACAAAAGGCGTAAACTGTCTTGCATTAATCATTGTATATTCACGAAACAAATTGAGTTTCGACTGAATCTTGTCACGAACAATCGGCAAAATTCCCGTCAAATATACGAGCGCAAACGCTGGAGCAAGGTTTGCATTTTTAAACATCGCATTGAGAAATGCCAAATACGATTTAAATATTGTTGCATTTACCTTTTCGCGCACCAAAACATCGTATTCGTCGAGAATCAAAACAAATTGTTCACCAGTTTCAGCATAGACTTTTAGAATGCAAGTTGGCAGGTCATCTCCATCTTCAATGTCACAATCCGTAAACTGCTTCATCATCTCTCGACGCACGTTCGCCGTAAATATCGGCACAATGTCTTCGTTACGCGTTGAGCCTGAATAGCACGCGTTGACATCGATGTGAATGACGTTAAATTGATTAAGATACGTCTCAAAATCGGGACTCTGTGCAATTTTGAGTTTTTCGAGTAGCGGACGTGAATTCGCGGTTTTGCTATAATAAGCGGCGAGCAGACCTGTCATCATCGTCTTTCCAAACCGACGCGCACGAGAAACACAGACAAACTTTTGTTCTGTATTAATCAGCTTATTGAGCATGTGAACCATCATCGATTTGTCGACGTAAATCTGAGAATTCATCCCCTGCCTTAATAATGCTTCACTTGGATTCACATAGATTCCCATGGTCATTCACTCCGTCCAACTACTCGCTCTGCGAACCGTCGATATGTATCACTACACAACGACTTCTCAATCTAGCATAAAAGAAGGTTGATAGCGAGGAATCGCGGGAAATCGTTGGGGAATATCGATCATTTCAAGCATAAGACTTGATATATGTTGGTGTGTGAAAGCTCGCCTATTTCATACGGCTCGCTAACGGGCTATCGGCAAAGCCGATACGCCCGTTTTCGCTTAGCTATTGGCCTTTGGCCAATACGCTAAGCGTTTTTTGATACTGAGCTCGCCTAAACAAGTCCATCCAGCTTTATCAAAACCGATTCTGTACGATTATTTTTTGTGGAGCGCCGAGACGGCGAGAAGCCGAAGGAGGGGCGAGTGTATCGGCGTAGCCGATAGCTCGCCCAAGCGCGCCGTATCGACCAAAGGGAGATAGGCCGCACCAAAGGGAGATAGGCAGAAAATCGATAAAGACCGGAGAACAGTTGAACGCTGGGGGGAAGAGGTGCAGGCGTATCAAAGAAAATAAAAAAGAGGAAAAAAATCCTTGACGAAATGATATTTTGGGGGCATAAGGCCAGACGTTCGACGGGAACGACGAAAGAAATTCCCTTGAAACGCATGGCAACGTGGCTCAGTTGGTTAGAGCAGACGGCTCATACCCGTCAGGTCATTGGTTCGAGTCCAATCGTTGCTATTCACGAAACAAAGTATATACTTTATTTCGTAGGCTGGCAGACAGCCAAAAAATTCTGGATATTCCAGAATATGGCAACGTGGCTCAGTTGGTTAGAGCAGACGGCTCATACCCGTCAGGTCATTGGTTCGAGTCCAATCGTTGCTATTCGATTAAGGCGACCTTTTGGGTCGCCTTTTTTTTTGCCTTTTAGACCGCGCACTCGGCGCATACCTCCTGAACACTTTGGGGGCCGGCGTGAAATTCCTCTTCAGACTCTTTCTTTTGGCGCTTTGGCTTGGCGCTTTGCTTTGCCTGCCTCCGAAATATGCACAAGCACAGTCGGTTGGCATCGGTATCGGAATGGGGCTGCCGATCATGGACTATTTCACCAACGATGTCGGTAAGGAGTATCGCGTTACCCCAGAACCAGGCTATTATCCGCTGCTTCAAACGCGCGAAAATGCGTTGGGCTCCCTGCACGTGCACGCCGATTTCTTGCTGCCTGTCGATGATATGGGCTTTATCGATGAGCTCGATTTTCGATTTGACGTCGCTCGACTTCGATGGAAACAAGTGCGCACAACTCACGTGACGTGTACGCCTGTCGATGTCGTTAATGGCTCCTTTGACGACGCAATTGCGAATTATATTCCGCTTAAAGACGCTGATTCAGAATGTATTAACCAAGAAACTTATAGTAGTACTAAGGATATTTCGAGTGACGAGCGCTCGAGTCTCTGGTTTTTTCACATTTCTGGCGGCGCCCGGACGAACTTTTTTCAAACCGAAGATTGGAAGATCTTTGCGGGATTGCATCTGGGGCTTACCATCGCAACAACAATCGATTCGGATGTTTGGTTGGGCGGAAATGTCGATGCTTTGCTTGGCGTCGCCTATAGACTCAGCGATTTTGTTTGGATTGAGCTCAATGCGCGTATCCTGTTTTTGTTGACTGAATCACCAGATGATACGCAAACTCGCATCAATCACGAAGTTCAAACGGGTGGCAACATCTTTACAAGCCTCGTTCAACCCGATGCTTACGTCGACTTTCAGTTGACGATTCGCTTCGACTTTAACGGTCTCTAACCTCTAACCTACGGCTCATCGCCCTACGCGCTTTTCTGCTCTATGAACGAATTTTCTACAGTTATTACGATTGGCAACTTTGACGGCGTTCATATCGGACACAGATTTTTGCTCTCTTCGACGGTTGAGCTCGCAAAAAGTTGGGCAGGTCGTGCCGTGGCGATCACATTTACACCGCATCCAAGGCAGTTTTTTTCGCCGACAACGCACTTTTTTTTGCACCCACAGTCGGTGAAAGAGCAAATCTTGGCCTCGTTTGACCTGGATGAGGTGCTTTATTTGCCGTTCGGCGATATCTGCGCCTTGTCGCCCGAGGACTTCTTTAAGTCAATTCTCATGCCGCTCGAACCGGCGGCGATCGTGTTGGGCGAAAACTTCCATTTTGGCGCAAATCAATCCGGAGATATCGTGTTGCTTAGGGAGCTCTGCGCTGAACAAGGCGTCGCGCTTCATTCGCTCTCCATGTCGCCCTACGGCAGTGAAGCTGTTAGCTCTTCTCGCATTCGCTCTGCTCTACAATCCGGAAATATCTTCGATGCAAATGCTATGTTGGGCGCTCCGTACACACTTTATGGTCGCGTCGAACATGGGGCAAATCGCGGACATACTCTCGGTTTTGCAACAGCAAATATTCACGCTCCGCAGCAGGTTATTCCTAAAATTGGTGCCTACGCTACGACTGTTCACATCGATCGTTCGCCTACGCCACTCCGCGCGATGACGGCTGTGACACAAACACCGACGTTTGGTTCCGTACAGACCGTCGTCGAAACACATATCCTCGATTTTAACGAAGACATCTATGGACACGATATTAGCGTACAATTCGATGCTCGCCTTCGTGACGAAGTCATCTTTATTTCGCGCGAAGCTCTCATTCAACAGCTTCATGAAGATTGCGAAAGTGTTCGAAAAATAAACACGTTAAATTAATTTAATGTCTAAATTTCGATTCTTTATAAAAATAAATAAATACTAAAAATAATTTCGTAACGAAACATTCACTCGAAGGCACTACTGTGATGGCAGAAGAATGCGTCTCTTTTGCCGTCGCTATCTATCCTTTCCTTTTTTGATCGACGGAGTCTCGTTATGAAATTTCAGCGTTTTGCTTTTTGTGCGGTTTGTTTTTGTTGTGCGGCCTCTTTGGTCGGTTGTGCGTATTCAGTCGAAGATCATTCTTTGGATGAAATCGATTACGAAGACGTCGAACCGGCGTCACCTCAAACGAATCCACCCGAAGTCGATGGGCCGCATGCTGCCCAAACAGAAGATCTTTGCCCGGATGATCCCGCAAAACTCGAACCTGGCTTGTGTGGTTGTGGTCGCTCTGACGATGACTATCAGCCTGTCGACACAGATGGTGACGGCGTCGTCGATTGCGCTGATGCCTGCCCCTTCAATGCTCACAAAATAGAGCCTCTTCAAAGTGGTTGTGACGTTCCAGATTCGGATGGAGATGGTTACGATGACGGCGTCGATGCCTGTCCAACCAACCCAAACATTCATGCGCCTGGCAGCGTCGATCAGCCTTATGCTGAGAATTGCCTCGTAGACACAGATCACACGTTTCACGTTTATGCGCCACAAGATCTCAAATACTTGCCTCACACCAAAGGCGTTCAAAAGATTCGACTCGAAGCGGATATTAATCTGAATGCTCGCAATCGTTCACTGGGAGAACTTCCCCCTGTCTGCGATCTGAGTTTATCGTCGACGCTCAGTTTTGAGCCTGTTACACTGGAAGGTAATTACCATACGCTAACCAATACGACGGTCTCGGGTGAACGCTGTGCCCTAGACAATGCTTTGTTCAAGACGCTTAATGGCGCTTCCAACCTTACGCTAGATCTCGATTATAAAGGCCAAATGGCGGCTGCGCTTGCCGAAAATGGTACAGGTGCGTTTGAAAACATTCGCTATCAGGGCAATTTTGCATTTGTGGGCTCATACAAAAGCATCGGCGGTTTGTTCCATTCACTCAGCGATTGCAAACTCCAAAATACGACGACGCAGAACGCACATTTCAACATTCAAGGCGGACATTTCGGTGCATTGGCTTATTCGCTCGAACGTTGTGCGATCGAAATGCCCGTGCCCATGCACATTGCCGAACTCATTGCGCCTACAGACGATACTACACGTGTTTATGGCGTCGCAGCTCAAGCAGATGCGCTTTCAAACATTCATCTCGTGATCGATACGATGTCGGGGTATGGTGCTGGTATTGCTGACACGTGTCAGTCGCTTGCTCAGTCAACGGTCAAAATTGGCCGTTCTGATCATGCGCCAGCACTTTTGGATCGCGTTGTGGGCGATGATGGCTCGTGGAGTGTTCAAAATGTCTCGGTTAGCATCGGAGAGCTGCGCAACGCGCCCGTTCTAATAAACAACGTTTTTGCTTCCGAATCGGCATCGGGCACGATCGCAGATGTAACGCTTGATGTCACCGGACGTGTCACCTACGACGCCCAAAACAGCAGCGGCGGCTTGTTGGGCAGCGTCATGCTCAGTAGCTCACAATGTCAGGAACAGCCGCTCCTCTCCATCGAACGCCTCGAGAGTCGTATTCCCGTTGTCGAACTCAATGCTAGTGGCATGTTTGGTGGAATTGCTGCCTACCTCTCGGTCAGCCAGCCAAATACGGCTTATCAGCTCGAGTATTGCCAGAAAAATACTCCCGTTCCAGCGCTCGTCCTCGATCAGATCAATTCGTACGTAAGTCGTATTCAACACAATAGTGCAACGCACGTCGGCGGCCTCTTCGGTGGCATCGAAAATGTGAGTAGCGATAACGATCTCGTCCCAGCATGCTATTTGCACAAACGCATGCCGTCCATTTTACTTAAAAATGTACTCTCATTTGTCAACATTTATACAACTCAAAATTTGATCAAATATACAGCACAGATTGCGGCTTTAGTGACAGAACATGCTGAGCAGAATTTAATGTATACTTCAAACGGCGTCGTCGATATGTGGTCGCCTGACGCGAATTGGCCGCTTCCCATTTGGCCTGTTTGGTCAGCTCAGGCTATCGTTTTGGCTGGCGATATTCAGATTGCCTCAAATAATACACACGCCTCAGAACGGCTCATCGGTTCGCTCGAAACAGAGGCCGTCCAAAATTATACGAGCTTTACCTACGAAGATGCTTTTACCTATCATTATAATCGATCCGCTGCTCAGCTGCCCACTGGCATGATCGGCGTTTCGGCAGACCAAACCGACGGCATGACTGCATATCTTTCAACGCTTCAATTCTATTCTGACGCATGGCAGCTCACGCAAACGCGCATCAATAATGCCTTCGTTCAGATGCCCTACCTCAAATTAACTGAGAACTCTGGGTTTTGACCATTTGGATCGTTCTAAATATGCATTTTTCTTGGTTGGTAGGGGGACGGCTCCCCCTGAGCGGCTATTAGCTTTGCCAAAGGCTGCGCCTTTGTCTTCGCTAATACGCCGCTACCCCCTCTGCCTATGGCGTCAACAAAGATCTTCGTTGTCTAACGTATTCTACGGCTGTTCTCCGAACAGGCCATCCTGTCCTCCGGACGGGCGCAAGGGGCAGCGTATCGCGGCCGCCCCTTGGGAATTCTAGCTTTAGCAAAGTACTCACTGTTAACAGCTATTCTTTTTCGTCCTCCGGACGGGCGCAAGTGGCGGTGTATCGCGTCCCTTGGGAATTCCCTAGCTTTAGCAACTCACTATTTACAGCTATTCTTTTTCGTCCTCCGGACGGGCCCAAGGGGCGGCGTATCGCGGCCGCCCCTTGGGAATCCCCACGCTCTTTTGTCTCGCGTGCAGAACGCACTTCGCTCGCACATGCTGCACGCGCGGCAGACACTTAGTGTATGCAAGTCATGGAGTTTATGTTTTTTCGCTCATCGGCGGGCGCGAACTTGCCTTCGGCTTCAACATGCGCGGCCGCTCGCCCGGTGCGCTCGCTGCTTGCCTTCGGCTTCGCTACGCGTGCAATTTACATCTAATTCCATTCGCAAATCGTTCTAAAAAACAGAAAATAGATTAATTTTTTAGCGAAATGGTTAGAATTTTCATGCTCGTATAAAAACGAAAACAGCCCCGCAGGGCTGCGAGGCTGTAGGAAAAAGCTCACTATTAGAGCGACCCTGTGCATGATTTCGCTTCAGAGAGATCAACAATTGCGCTGATTTTAGGATCACCATTAGCTTCAGTAGTTCCAACCATTTGGAAGCAGGAGTCAACAGCAGTAACACTATCAAGTTTAGCTGCTGTTTGAGTTGTGAATCCAGAAGCCTCTGTCGCAGAACCTGTACCAGCATAGCTGTAGGTATAATAGACAGGAGCTGATGTCTGGAAATTCAAACTGATCCAAGGCTCTTTGGAGAAGTCACCTGTTGCTTTTTGACCAGCATTTTGAAGAGTAGGCTGATTACCTTTACCACTCTCGCAGCTACCACCTTGAGAAGCAGTTGAACGACAGAAGTTAGAGTTAGGATATTGTTTAGTGAAGAATGCAACACCTGTTGAATCTGTGGCATGTTCAGTCTGATAGAAGGAAAGAGCACCTTCAGCGATAGCTTTAATGTTAACTTTAGCTTCAGAGGTTTTGGAGTCTTTGATGTACTTCATGAAGCCAGGGATAGCGACAGCAGCGAGGATACCGATAATGGCGACGACGATCATCAATTCGACGAGGGTAAAACCTTTATCCATTTTCTTCATCATTGCTTTTCTCCTGCCCAAAAGGGCGTTGTGGTGCGGTGCAAAAAACCGCGTTAGATTGCAGAATCTCCGAATCGAAGACCCTATAACGTTTTGTGCTCTGTGCGAGCACGACGTATATACCTCATTGCCAGGACCATGCCAAGTTTTTGAATTCAATTCTTTGTGCTTATTCCCTTTATACTACGCCGATTTCCAATCGTGAACTGCTCAAGAACTACCCATAAACGCTTTTTTGTTCAAAAATTTTTTGTGGAGTGACAAAAATTGTCAGTCGAAGAGTTGACAATTTTTGTCAGACCTACATGCTGTCGAGCATTAGACAGAAAAAACTGACTATTTTTGTTTTCTATCGATACTCTGGTTTGACTTAAACAGTCTCTGTATGCATTTTACTTCATTTATATGCTTCAAAATATCGAGTTCAACGATGCCCTGCGTTAAATCAGTTCCCGGAATTCCCTGTCTTTACGCTTATACAAACAAATTTGGTCTTACGCGCTATTTCGTCAAAACACAGGTTAACTGCCATATACTTCGTCAAAATCTTTCGCTTTGCGACAAACCAACCCATCATCAACTTCGTAACGAAGCGCTGAAAACTGTCCAGAATCTCAAAAAACAAAATGGTCAACGTAAGCCTTTCACAGAATACATACGTGAATACATTGACATAAAACAACTTCGCCCCAAAACAGCTCAAGCTTATCGCACAATATTAAGTCATTACTCTTTTAATGACGCACATAATGCCGATATGATGCGTCTCACACTCGCAAATCAACGTAATGCATGCCAAATCGCTCATACCGTCAACGCCTTTTTTAAGTGGCTCATCCAAAACCATTTGCCTGTATGTAATCCTGCTGCAAACATTAAAATGCCTAAACCACGCACCCGCTCGCGCGTTCTCACACGCCTCGAAATCAAAGCTTTTTATAAAGCACTCGCTCAACAAGATCCCGAAACACATTTGTTAGGACGACTTTTGCTCGAAACAGGCGCGCGCATTAGCTCAATTTTGTTTCTTCGCATTCGAGATGTGCAATCCGATGGACTACATCTATATAATGTTAAAGCTGGCCGAGCCTATAAACTCGCTATTCCCGTTTCGGAAACAACAAATAATCTCATTGCTCAGCTTAGTTTTAATAGAAATTCAAATGAACAGCTTATCCTGTGTAATAAATTCACAATTCAATCAAGAATTAGGAAATTGCTCGACAAACTATTTAACACCTCTAGCAAAGAACGTATCGTCATTCATTCACTTCGTCATACCGCCGCAACTTATGCCCTGCAAAATAAAGTACCGCTCAACATCGTCAGTTGGATGCTCGACCACGTTAGTGTCAACACCACCCATTCAATCTATGCTACCCTCGATCAAGCTCAGCTCAATGCTGGTTTTAAAGCCCTTCGAAAAGCAATCGATCCATAACTGTTGTTCTTAGTTCATTATTTTTTGTCTTGTGACTAATCTAAAAGTGGCTGCAGAGTTCTTCTATAATATCTATAAACAAAACTTCCTTGCTCTTCATAAATGCGCATTATGGAAATCGCTCTAACAATTCTCACTGATTGCAATGAAATTAACGCATTAAATGTATTTTCCCATTGTCCTCCGGACAGGCCCAAGGGGCGGCGTATCGTGGCCGCCCCTTGAAAATCCCCTAGCTTTAGCAACTCACTCACTATTTACAGCTATTCTTTTTCGTCCTCCAGACGGGGGCCCATGGGGCGGCGTATCGCGGCCGCCCCTTGAAAATCCCCGCGCTTTAGCAACCCACTATTTGCTGCTATTCTTTTTCGTCCTCCGGACGGGCCCAAGGGGCGGCGTATCGCGGCCGCCCCTTAGGAATCCCCGCGCTCTTTTGTCGCGCGTGCAGAACTCACTTCGTTCGGACATGCTGCACGCGCGGCTAACACTTAGTGTATTCAAGTCATGAAGTTTATATTTTGTCGCTCATCGGCGGGCGCGAACTTGCCTTCGGCTTCAACATGCGCGCCCGCTCGCCCGGTGCGCCCGCTGCTTGCCTTCGGCTTCGCGACGCGTGCGATTATACTTTTTTCTAGGAATTCTGATCCTATTTGATGCGATCTTCGACGATGTATACAATGGATAAAGGTTTCACCCTCGTCGAATTGATGATCGTCGTCGCCATTATCGGTATCCTCGCTGCCGTCGCTATCCCCGGCTTCATGAAGTACATCAAAGACTCCAAAACGTCTGAAGCTAAAGTTAACATTAAAGCTGTCGCTGAAGGCGCTGTTGCCTTCTACGAGATCGAACATCCTACTACTGCAGCTGGTGAAGCTTTCTATACAAAAGAATATCCGAGTGCAACTAGGTGTCGTTCTATTACGGGTTGCGTTGGCCTTGCTAATGAGCCGGAGATTCAGCCAGCTGGTACAAAAGCTAAACCTAATTTTGCTAATGAACCTTGGATTAGCTTGAACTTCACCACTTCTGCTCCTGTTTACTATAGCTATGGTTATTCTGGTACAGCGAGCTCGGAGAATGCAGGTTCGTCGTTTGTAGCTCAAGCTGCTGCAAGACTTGATAAAACAACTGTTGACTCCTGCTTCAAAATTACAGGCTCTGTATCAACTGATGGTGATCCTCAGATGAGTGCTATCGTGGATCTCAGCGAAGCAGCTAAGCCTTGTACGGCTCTTGCTGATGGTAGCAATTAATTATTTAAAATAAAAACAACCTCGCAGCCCTGCGGGGCTGTTTTCGTTTTTATACGTGTTCAAACGTTGTATGCACTCTTATCGTCTAATACTAACCTTGTTTCTGTTTTTTTAGTACGATTAGCAAATGGATTATGATGGAGTAGAACGCACGCGTCGCGAAGCCGAAGGCAAGCAGCGGGCGCACCGGGCGAGCGGGCGCGCATGTTGAAGCCGAAGGCAAGTTCGCGCCCGCCGATGAGCGACAAAATATAAACTCCATGACTTGCATACACTAAGTGTTAGCCGCGCGTGCAGCATGTCCGAACGAAGTGAGTTCTGCACGCGCGATAAAGAGCGCGGGGATTCCCAAGGGGCGGCCGCGATACGCCGCCCCTTGGGCCCGTCCGGAGGACGAAAAAGAATAGCTGCAAATAGTGAGTGCTTTGCTAAAGCTAGGGGATTCTCAAGGGGCGGCCGCGATACGCCGCCCCTTGGGCCCGTCCGGAGGACAGAATGAGGACGAAAAAACGAATTAATTTCTATAACGAGTGGATTTCGTTGCAGCTCATGAAAGATGTGTTTTGGAACTGCAAGGGCTCCGCCAGTATTTCATATCGTTGCTTAAACAAAATACATTATGGCAACGAAATGATAGCGAGTTTTCTGACTGATAAACTCTTTTGAAGCCTGCATGGATACATACTCAGTCAAACTGCTATTGTAATGTCGCTCCGCAAACACTGCCTTCACTCAAATCAATGATTGAGGTGATAACGGGAGCGCCCGTTGAATTCATTTCACCCGAGATTCTAAAGCATGAATCGATCGTATTTATACCCAATGCAGCAGAAGCTTGAGCTAAAAACTTTGTCTCAATGCCGTTACCCGTTCCTTGATAGCCATAATTATAATAGATTGGCGCAGATAATTGAAAATCGAGGCTAATCCAAGGTTCGGTAGAAAAATCACCCAATTTTTTTTCACCAGCAGTCATTGCACCAGGCTGATTGGCCAACCCTACACACGAACCGCCACCAGTCTTTGTTTTGCAAAACTGATCATTTGGAAACTGTTTTGTATAATAGTTTAAACCATTTTCATCCGATGCGTGTTCTGTTTGAAAATAAGCCAGTGCACCAGCAGATATTGATTTAATTCCCGTTTTGGCTTCAGTTGTTTTAGAGTCCTTAATATATTTCATGAAGCCGGGAATTGCAACGGCTGCTAGAATGCCAATGATCGCTACAACAATCATAAGTTCAACAAGCGTAAATCCTATATGATGAAGCTGTTTTGTCTTTTGACTACCAAAACTTGCTGAACTCTGCATGACTAGTTCTCTATAACTTAACTAAGTACTCGTTATGTTCGTTAAAAGCTACTACTTATTCTATTTACGAAACACTATAGAGAAAAGCCCCGCAAGACGCGGGGCTGTTTGAAAAATTATTTATTGGCAGCTGTAACAGCGGCAGTACATTTCGTGCTAGCTTCACTTAAATCAACAATTGCGCCAATTGCAGGCTCACCATCAGTTTGAGTACCTACAATTCTGAAGCATGAATCGACTGCCGTTTTACTATCGAGTTTTGCCGCAGCCTGCGAAGTAAAACCAGCGTCTTTAGTGCCTTGATAGGCATAAGTATAATAAACAGGAGCTGTAACTTGGAAATTCAAACTAAGCCAAGGTTCATCTCCAAGACTTGCTGTAATAGAAGTTTTTGCACCTGTATCTTGAATTGTTGAAGGTAGGTTAGCAGCACCAGCTTTATTACAAGCATTAGCTCCACCACCAGCCTGTGATTTACAATAATCACCAGAAGGAAACTGTTTGGTGAAACTGGTTGAACCCGTAGCATCTTTAGGATGCTCAGTTTGGAAGAAAGTAAGAGCACCTTCTGCCATAGCTTTAATATTGTTTTTAGCTTCAGTCGTTTTGGAGTCTTTGATGTACTTCATGAAGCCGGGGATAGCGACGGCAGCGAGGATACCGATAATGGCGACGACGATCATCAATTCGACGAGGGTGAAACCTTTATCCATTGTATACATCGTCGAAGATC
>JAZRWH010000029.1:0-17341 GCA_045599585.1 Myxococcota bacterium | reverse complement strand
TGTCCACCCCAAATAAACTCTTGCGTTAGGCTCATAAAAACTCCCATTGCCTAGTAACAAGGGATGCCCATCGTTTCAAGTGTCCATATCGGAGGGACGCCCCTCAATTGGCGTGTCCGATTTTAAGGGGACAGTTTAGCTGCTACCCCCTCCCACAGCCCCAAAGATGCATCCGCAAGCCAATGAGACTATGAAGCCAACCCCTTTCTGCAAAATGTAAATCTTCAGCGCATTATAGTTTTGCGGTTCGTTGTCAAATGGTGATAATGATAGAGGGTGATTATTTTTCGATCTTGTGTGGTTCGGAGATATTCAGATGGCAAAACTAAACCCAAGTCAGCTCAAGGGTGCGACATCAAAAGCTGGCATCAAAATGCCTCCGGCAGCAGCCGGAGTAAAAGCGCCGGCAGGTATTAAAGTCAAATCTCCTGACCAAATGAAAAAGATGGCTCAGGAAAAGGCTAAAGCTCGCCTCAAAGTGCTGCTAAAAATCGTCATATTATTGGTGGTCGTCGCGATCGTCGCAGGCATCGTCTATATGGTCAAATATTATGGACGTCAGCCTAAAGATGCACTCGAAAATGCCATTCAATATGCCTATAAAGACAATGTCGTTCGATTCAGGCAATCTTTTACCGAGGACACGATCCGTCACGTTGAAAACGGCGATGAGTACAAAGAAGAAGCTTGGGAACCGCTTATCAATGCGATTACACCGATCGAGGGTCACCCCAAAATACTTGATGAAACGATCGAGGAAGTTAACCAAAAGAAACTTGCCAAAGTCACGATTCTTCTTGATGGCGAAAAGCGCACAGTAAATATGCGACAAGACGACGGCAAGTGGCTCATAGACCTTAACGTAGCCATAGATCCCATGCACGTAACGCTTCCCGAAGAAATTCCAGCAGCGTACATGAAAAACTTCAAACTTAAAGACACGCACGAGCCGTGGTGGGAAGATCCCCCTGAAGCAAGTGAAGGCACAGCCCAAGGATTTCTATCAAAGTTCAAATGTGGCGGTGCTAAAAAGAAATAGCCAAACGACATTTTCCAAGCACTTACCCAAACATCAAGCGGTTTGAGACTTCATCTCTTATCCAAAGGCGATAAAACGATGGTTAAGCAAAATGCAAAACGATTTAATCTGCACAGAGGCTTTACGATCCTCGAAGTTATGATAGCCGGTGCAGTCTTGGCGATAGGTTGTCTTGGCATCTTGGGCATGCTTACAACTGCGCAGGGCAATAATGCTATCTCAGCAGACCGCAATAAGGCTGTCATTGTTGGTGAAGCCATCGTAGCAGCACTTGATAGTGAAGCACGCGTTACGACCTATACAGCAGCCACTAAAAAATTTACGGGCTATCCTACAGGAGGTGTTTTTGCAACGATTGTCAATAAAGCACCCACAAGCAACAAGCTTTGGATAGACTATGGCGCAGTATCCCAATTAGGCAGACGCCTTACAGGTGTCACCGCGATGGCTGGTGAAGAGAGAAAATTCTGTGTTGGACTGGCCCTTCGCCCGGCAGACGGTGCTATTTACTCTGGAGCTGTTCGCGTTGTTTGGCGAAAAGATGGCACCAGTTTTCCGAATGCCAATTCATGCAGTGGAATCAATTACGAAGATTTTGAAACTGCAGCTGGTACCGCAAACTCCAGAAGCTATCTCTTTATCTCTATTCCATACTCCTTCAGAGCCACAACAACCTAAAGCTCGACTTGTATAGATTCGCAAACACACCATCACGCCAACCAACCCCCCAATGGAGCGATAAAAGTGATTTACAATAAAACACGCGGTTTCACACTCGTCGAACTTATGATCGCAGTTACCATCACCTCAATTGTCGTTTTGGCTGCGTACAGTTTAATGACTGCCACGACATCCAATTTTGACAATGAGGATGACCGCGTTCAGTTGCGCGGCAATTTGCGAAGCACTGAAATGCTTTTACAACGAGACATCGGTCGAACGGGGTTTAGAGCCAATCTCTTAGATGCTAGCGGTGGTCTTTTTGTTCAAGCCAGTCCATCAACTTCATCCGATGTTACCTTTCAGTCTCTCCGACTGGCCCAAACAACGTTAGACGGCAGAGCCTTTTCGCAGCTTACAATTGTCGCTGATATTACAGATTTCGGTGCTTTCCAGATCGATCGATCCGCCGGACCGAACATCATGCTTAAAGCCTCTGATCTACAAGCAGTTCAAACCAACGACTGTCTCATGAGACTCACGAATATGCAGGAAAACCAGTACTTAAAGTCTGATGGTGTGACCTGCAGCATAGGGTATTGCCAAAACTGCCAAAACGGTGCTGCGGAAGCAGGCGCAGCAAATCGCTTTAATGAAGCCTTTGAACAGTCTTTCAATGAAGCAAGTGCTGTTCGATTTTCTGTCAGTCAAAACCCACTTAAATCTGACATTCGTTTGATGAATAAAGCAGTTGCGCCCTCGAACCGTCAATTCGCGTTACAATCCTCGTTCATGTGGCCACCCGATCACACATATGCCGGCCAATTGAGTAAAGATCTCGTTGTCCCAATTACAGCGATGACTTACACCGTTATGCGAGATCAGACGAGCAACGAAAGAGTTCTCGTACGCTGCACACACAGTATCACACAGACAGGACAAAACCTTAACAATCTGGTTAGAAATTCCGAAACGCGCCCAGTCGCTACACCAGCCTATTCATGCGCAGTCGTCCTTAGAAACGTCGATGACTTCCAAATTTATCCGCTCACCAATGGTGATACGCTCGACAACGCAATCGCAAACATGACGGATCCAACTAGAAAGGCTAACCTTGCAAACGACCCGGGTTCCGTGAACATCAACAACATTGCTGCTCTGCTCGTTCATGTTACAACACACGGCACTGTCAAGCTTAACAATCCCGTCTATGACGCAGCCGAAAATGCAGCGCGATATGAACCTCCCTTCTTTGCAGAAGGTGGTCAAAATGGTGAAGCTCCGTCCGCCATCTATAGCAGCGAAAGTTTGCAGTTCGTGGCCCCCATTCAAAGCAGAATTGAAGGCACTGATACAGACCATCAACTCGGTGCCGGCACTTTGATCCTCACAAAAGCCAATTAACACACAACGCGCAAAGAGGTACACATGATGAAAAATACATCTCAATATTTACGCCGCGGTGCTGCACTTATTTCAGTGCTCCTCATAACGTTTACCCTCACCGTCGTTGCTATGTTTACTTTGCTCGTCACACGAACAGAATCACAAGCAACTTCGGCGTTTAGATATAATCGTCAAACAGCCTCTGCCTCACACGCTGTCGCAGACATTATGCACGCCCACGTCAATTCAAATGATGGAGACCAGATCGAGATCATTATGGATACCGTAGACGTCAAACAAAAACCCTACATCAAAAATACCGTCTTCTTCATGGATCATACAGGGCTCGCTTCTACAAAAGCCCAAGCCCAGAGCAGCCAAAAAGTTGCTCAGTTACAAGGTGACCTCTCCCACGCTTTTGTGCAGCTCGGGGCCGTTACCAACCCTAAACTCGTTGATACGCAAAGTCATGGCTTTAGCATCGATAACATGATGTGCCGATACTCTTATGATGTCTATGCCATTGCACTCGCCGGAAACGGCGCCGCGCTTCGAGAAATGATGGACAACAACCAGCAAACAAAACAATACTTCACGCGCGCTGAGTTGGATTCTCGATCCTCTTCCAGAAAATATGACTTCATCCCCGATACGCCGCTTTCACGCCCATGTAATCATATTTAATACAATCCACGCTTCATCCTTCAAGCGCCGCAATCCTATTCGCGGCGCTTTTTTTCTTTCGTTAATCTCATATTCGTCAATCGGATGATCCTGTGTTTGTCTTAAAATAGACTTACACCCCCCAAATGAGAAGGGGTAGCGTCGTATTGCCAACGGCAATAGACGCTCAGGGGAAGGCCTTCCCCTTCATACAATTTAAAAATACTTATATACATGTTCAAACATATTATAATTAATACGAATACACACTTTTACAGATAAATATTAAACAATAATTACAATGAATGCTCTGTTAAAAAGTATTATAAATTGCGGAATAGATATTCTAAATATTATTCCCGCTGAATCCCCCCAAACCATCGACTCATTGGAGAACATGATACGTGCCGGCCTTCCATCCGGCCTGGCATACCTCGCCCGCGGCCTTGAGGCCCGCCAAACCTTCGAACTGCTCCTGCCCCAAACTCGCTCCATTCTCTGCGCAGGATTGGCCCTCCCCCCAGCAGCAGAAGGCTGGGCGCGGTTTTGCGCAATCGGCGATTATCACATCGTCATGCGGCAAAAGCTCCAAAACATCGAAATGATTTTGCGTGAATATGGCGCAATTCAAGGCCAAACACGCATCTGCGTTGACTCAGCCCCTATCTTGGAACGCGAATTGGCCGTTCGGGCCGGCTTTGGCTGGCTCGCCCACAATCGCATGCTCGTTCACCCTAAATTCGGCACAAGCCTCGTCCTCGCAGAACTGCTCACAACCGACGACCTTACCCCGTACGCCGACGAAATACGCTACCAAACCATTGAATTTCGAGCACAAAACCTCGTTCCTGGTAGTCAGTGCCACTGCAAAACACGCGCTTGCACCGCCAATTGCCCAACCCAAGCCCTCACCGAAACAGGTTATACCCCCGAACGCTGCCTCGCGTATCTCACCACCCAACACACCGGAACCATCGATGAACCCTTCGCCGCCCAAATGAAAAATGTGATTTGGGGCTGCGATCGATGCCAGTGTGCCTGCCCAACAGCTCGCTTTATATCTGGCGGAAATTACGATTTTTTGTCTCGACTCACACCTGAATGCATCCTCTCGTCATCCGCAAAACAACTCACGCGTGAACTGTCCGGAACCCCCATGGCAGACGCGCATCCGCGCATCTTGCAACGAAATGCGTGCTACGTCATCGGCAATATGCACGACACTTCCAAACTTGCCCTCCTCAAACAAACCGCTGCTCAAAATCCATGTGCCTGGGTCCAAAATGCCGCAAAACGAAGCCTTCAGATTCTTGGTGACTCCCCCTAGAAAAATGCGGATTTTGTATGTCTAAACGCTTATGATGCTCTACGTTTCGGAGTTGTCTGAAATTCATTGTATAAAAAAGGAGCTTTTTAATGTCGAATATTCAAGTCACAGTCACAGAAGATCTCCCCATGGAGCCGCAGGTCTTTTTAGCGGCCCAGGCTCTGCTCAACGGCGAACTGGTTATTTTTCCGACCGAAACCGTCTATGGGATCGCCGCAGATGCCATCAATGACAGCGCCATCGACAACCTCATATCAATTAAACATCGCCCCGAAGGCAAACCCTTCCCCGTCATGGTCCGCGACATCGAAATGGCTAAAACGCTCGCGCACCTCGGCGACGCAGAAGCTATCGCTAAAGACTACTGGCCAGGCCCCCTCACGCTCATTCTGCCTGCCATTACAACGCTAAGCGATGCCTGCGAATCTAATGGCACCATCGGCCTTCGATGCCCAAGTAATCCCGTTGCCCAGGCTCTGCTCAGACTTACCAATGTGCCTTTGGCCGTCCCAAGCGCAAATGATGCCGGCTGTGCCCCCGCAACGAACTCCGTCGAAGCGCGTAACGTGTTCCCCTATGCCGATATCGCATTCCGAATCCTGCAGACAAAAACAACCCAGGGACAACCAACCACGATCCTCAAAATTGAACCCAAAGTCTGGACTATCCTTCGAAAAGGCCCCATTTCAGCCGATACAATCCGAAAATATCTCCCTACTGGCGTTGAACTAAAAGAAATATAATTTTAATTTCCATATCACTCGCTGGATCAAATGAAGCAGAAAATACGCCTGTTTTCGGCTTTTGTTTTATATCGACCATTGTGTGATGCTTTGCCGAGTATAAAAAGGGGGAAGTCTCCCCCTGAGCGGCTATTGGCGCAGCAAAACGTGTACTGTCATCGTTGTCGACATCACGTAAACCATCTGCTTGACTGCGCCAATACGCCGCTACCCCCTCTGCCTGCGGCCGCCTAAACGCCATCTACCCACAAAACAAAGTTACACTCTGCTCAACCTCAAACGTACGCAACTGTTTGTCATCTTGGCTTTGAATCCATTCGAGGTCATGCGGTTGATCAACCTTTGTGGTTGCATAGATCAATTTCAGTTGAGCCAACAAATATCCCTACTTGGCACCTCAATTGCTATGATAACGCTTCGGTGTATTTAATGAACTACAGCCGTAACACAGATTACGCTGTTCACATAGCCGGAGGCCTTTATGCAAAACAATCAGTTACACTCAAATCTTCGCAAGCGTCTATTAAGTCTTGGAACTATAGTAGCCGCAATGATTGGTTTTGCAGCTGAAGCACAGGCAGAAGATCGCTACATCGTCGATACGCCTAACGGCCGCATGGCTTGTTTGTGGTCAAATGGCACATATTCAGACTGTCGTTCGCTTGATACAGTAGTACAGCAACAAACCAATACAAACACTGCCATCGAGGATGACGATGACGTCGAAGTTGTCATAGAAGATAGCTACGACGACGCATCCAATGACGCCAGCGCTAACAACACACAGAGCGTTGCATCCGAAACACAAACAGACAAAATAGATACAATAACAGACTACATCGTCGATAGAGCAAGTTCTTCGACAGATTCTGTTGTTGTGGACAACGTCGCAACGCCAGACGAAAACAGCTATGCAAACGTCAACGACAATGACACAGCGAGCGACGATCAGTCTTCTTATGCCCAAGCAGCCGAAGTGAATACTGTAGATAACAGCGACGATTACGATATGTGGTCAGAAGAATCATGGAATGCCCCACCGGTCGCCGGACCAGATGTTGCCGACTCCAACTCAACAACAACATCTCAACGCGACGATGTAGCATCAGGCGTAAGACCTGCAAGTTACACAAGCAAGCAAGCTTTGTACAATGACGTAAAAAGCTACAACGCCGATGTTTTTGATGACTCTTTTATCACTGAATTTGGTCTTGGTTGGGGCGCACTCATAAGCGGATCTGATATTCATAACGGCTTCGCTTTGAATTTTAATCTTGGCTACAAATGGGAAACCTTCTCTATTGATGTTGAAAACGATTTTCTCTTAGGCATTCCGGATAGCGATGGATTTTTTGGCGACGATCCTAACGACG
The DNA here is from genome assembly GCA_045599585.1 of Myxococcota bacterium. Taxonomy (GTDB): domain Bacteria; phylum Myxococcota_A; class Bradymonadia; order UBA4248; family UBA4248; genus RGIG464. The sequence goes on along the minus strand of JAZRWH010000029.1, from coordinate 10,150 downwards.
AATTTTTGTCTTATACCTTGTCAGCCATACTTGGATTGAACTTTTTCCCCTCATCGAACTTTCAGATTAAGCTTGGTGTAGGCCCCGCACTTAACTATGTGACCTCCTATGATTATGATGTCGGTGTAGGTAATGATTGCACGCTTAATGAAGGATCACATCTGGCTGCCAAAGCTCTACTCAATCTCCATTACGTTGCAGACTATGGTTTTCTCGTTGGTATGAATGCTTACTGGATTCCTAGTTTCAACTCAGACGGCTTTGAAGACCATGTCGTCGGTGTATCGATTGTCATTGGCTATTTATAATCTATTCATTTAAGCCATAGTGACAGCATTTCACATATATTTTACGATATCAATCCTCATAAAAAAGGCGTTCTATTTAGAACGCCTTTTTTGTGTATTGCTCCATTGAACTTAAAAAAACAAATTATAATCGGCCTTCGCTGTCGCAATCGGTTAGAGACGAAGCACAGGCATGCTTACACTGAATCTTCGTGCCTTCAATCCAATATAATTTTTGATCAACCGTGCTCATGCAGCGTTTACTTTGAACGTAAGAAACATTTCCGGATGTTTTACAACTCGTCATAGCAGCATTCACCAGCGTACATTGATTTGCTTCGCTTGTACAAATACCGTAATCCAAACCAGCAACTGTTGTATTTTTTATGATGACGCAGAACTGATCCTTTGCCTCACATTCTTTTAGATCAACGCTTTCTAACTCAGAATTACAATATATAATGTTTCCTTCCTCATTGCAGCGTTCAACAAAAGTACTTGGAGCGCACTTATCGCCAACCTTCAGGTCAGCCCCTGTAGGATCTTCGACTTTAGGTGTAAAACAGATGGAAGCGTCTTCTGGATCGCAACCATTTTCACAAGTTTTAAGGCTAGCCGTCTGCCGCCAATAAGCCTTTTCGCCAGCTTTAAAACACGTATTTTCGACGAGCACGGCCACTTCTTCGTCTTCGTCAACGACGCAACGTTGAACAACGGAGCCGACATCTTCGCAGCTATCTTCGGGCAAACGGCATTCGATGAGACTTAACGCATCGGCTTTTTGATCGTCGAAAGCGGCGCAAACAGCGTCTTCAGCGGTATAGGCACAGCTCAATTTTTTAATTAAGCCACTCTTGTCGCAATACCAACCATGTTGTCCATCACAGACTTCAGAAAAGGTTTCGTATTCACAAGGATCATCCAAATGATAATCCTGTTTTTCCTGATTACCGGGATCAGTTGTACCGGGATCATCTGTTGTGCCAGGATCTGTCGTACCGGGATCAGGATTTTCTGAGCGCAGAACACATTGTTTATTTTCGAGTTCATATTCAGGCAAGCAGGTTTCGAGCATGCACACGTCTTCGTAACACGTACCAGAAAGCCAACCTTTAATTGCTTTTCGGCAGGAACCACCGTGAATCCCACAATTTTCGACATTGCTTTGCTCGCATCTGCCCAACCAAACGTAATTGCCTTTGCCGCAATTCGAGATAGGCTCTACGCAAACTTCGCTGCCGTCATCATCCTTTTCGCAACTAAACCCGACAGGACAATTGAGTGATTCAAAATCGCGTTCGAACTCGCCGCAAACTTTACTATTATTCACAACATCCTCAGCCGTGCATTCGACATTAGGCGTTCTGATAAACTTAATGCTTCCCTTTTCGCGTCCGCAAATTACACCATAAGGTTCATCAAGCGAACACGCTGACGCAGACAAGCCACATATCATCAAAAAGACCAGAGAACGTAAATTTGTCATAACAAGCTACTAAGCAAAGACGGTTTATGCCGCAAATTATACGAATACACTGCAACGCGAGGGGGTAGCGGCGTATCACGTTTGTCAAAGGCAACAGATTCAGAGCGACGAATGCGCCTTTGGCAAACGTGATAGACGCTCAGGGGGAGACTTCCCCCTCAGTTTTATTCGAATCTCAAAAGCGAACGGACACGTTCTTGAAGGACGACGAGCATAAAGCTCTACGTCATCAAACGAGCGTGGTGCCACCGCCAACACGTGTTTGAACGTAGGACAATCCCATGGCGATAATATCATTTTTAACGAAGGGGTAGACGACATCTTCGCAGATCAAAATGACATTGGCGCCAGCGTCGAGTGTGCAGCAGACGGGGATTGCTTGGCTTTGGCGCATGAAGTGCTGAATGACTTCGAGCGATTTAGGAGAGATATACAGGATAGGCGGATTGGAGGTTGCAGCGAGAGCGTGCATCATAAAAGTTGAAGCGTGGACGACTTCTTTGAGGGCCTTGAAATCTTTTTGCATGAGCGCGCGCTGAGCAGCCTCAGCGTGTTGTTTTGCGGTATCGAGGTAGGCATTCCAGAAAGGAGATTGCTGCGAACGGAGCATGCCTTCGGAGCTTGAGATCCGTTTAGGATTTGCATCGACATTGATGACGAAGATGCGGAGATTCCAGTGATTTGCGGGGAAAACGGAGACGGCTTTAAAATCGGAGCCATCATCTTGTGATCCAGCGTAGGCGCGGACCCACCCCGAGGGGATACTACGTGCAGCGCTTCCGCTACCGAGTCGAGCGATTTTAGTGAGTTCGAGTTCGGAGAGGGAGAGTCCGGCGGCGACGGAAGCAGCGAGTGTTGCGGCGGCGGCGCCAGAGGCACTGGAAGCGAGTCCCGTGGAGTGAGGGAAATTGTTGTGAGAAGTGAGAACGCAGCGTTTACCTTCGAGGCCGGCTTTTTCGCGAATAACGTTCAAGATATTTTGGATACGTCCGAGATTTTGAGCAGGGACGTCCCAACCGTTGATAGAGAGGGCATCTCTAGGATCTTCGTCGTTCCAAACAGCGGTCGTTTCGGTATAAAGCCCGTCGAGATTAAAGGAGAGCGAATCGAAGAAAGGGAGATTGAGATCAATGTTGCGTTTACCCCAATATTTAGCAACAGCGATATTTGCGTGTGCGCAAGCAGTCGCGCGAACTTCTTTATGATCAACCATAATCGCCTAACGATATGAAATGATGGGAAAATTCCCGTTATTTGTCGAAAACATTTCGACGTGCGTACGTTCCTATAACCCAAAGAGGGTCGTAAAGGGGAAAAAACTTAGCGATAAATATCGATAACAGCGGATAAATGAAAAGGGGGAAGCGAATGAGGTTGTCTAGTCTGGGGACGAGGGTAATGATTTGAGGATATTGTCTAGGGAGATGAGGGGGTATGGAGGGGGTGGAGGAAGAAAAAAGAAAAAAACGAAAAAAGAGCTTGACGGCATAGGCGTAGGCGCGTATAAGCAGCGCCGTCCGAACGACGGAGAGCGAATGAGCTTGAAGTTGAGCGGTCGCTGAGAATTTAGGCTCTTAGCTCAGTGGGAGAGCATCACCTTGACACGGTGGGGGTCAGCAGTTCAAATCTGCTAGGGCCTATTCAAAAAATTCTCGAAATAAACTTTTAGTATAGGCTCTTAGCTCAGTGGGAGAGCATCACCTTGACACGGTGGGGGTCAGCAGTTCAAATCTGCTAGGGCCTATTCAATTAAAAGTTATGAGCACGCGGGTTCGTTTGTGCGTTCAGGCTCTTAGCTCAGTGGGAGAGCATCACCTTGACACGGTGGGGGTCAGCAGTTCAAATCTGCTAGGGCCTATATAAATTTGCGTAATGAAAATTGGCCCCTTTCGAGAGAATGGGGTTTTTTTGTATTACGCGCGTTCCAACTGGCATCAACACAAAAGGGAGAAAAACAATGCCTAAGATGAAAACAAAACGCTCCTCTGCGAAGCGTTTCAAAGTCACGGGTACTGGGAAGATCTCGCGTCATCACGCATTCCATTCCCATATCCTTACCAAGAAGTCCACGAAACAGAAACGTCGTCTTCGCAAAGCGGCCACAGTTGATGTGACGAATGTGAAAGGCATCAAACGTTGCCTGCCCTACATCTAATTATAGAATAGGACAACACAAAGACTTCTTTTTTGCTGCGATCCCGGGGCCTAAGCGAAACTTTGCAAATTTCCTCCGCGACGCAGGTTAACATTCAATGCCGGGTCTAAAGTGAATTCATCCTCCGCAGCATTGACCTTTCATTATTAATGAGGCTTTAAAATGGCAAGAGCAAAAACTGGTACCAAACGTCGTCAGCGTCACAATCGTTGGCTTAAACTCGCCAAAGGTGTTCGTGGTGGTCGTAAACGTTTCCGTCAGGCGAAACAGACCGTAATTCGCGGTCTCGTTTATGCTTATCGCGATCGTCGCAATAAGAAACGTTCCTTCCGTCAGCTCTGGATCGCCCGCATTAGCGCCGCTGTCCGCGCCCTCGGCAAAAATTACAGCACCCTTATCGCAGCCCTCAAGAAAGCGAACATCGAAATCGACCGTAAAGTCCTTTCCGACATCGCCGTTCATGATCCTAAAGGCTTCGAAGCTATCGTTAAGGTCGCAGGGATCTAATTATTCTCCCACCCTGCTATGTAGCTGAATTTAAAAAGACGCCATCAGGCTTTTCGCCTCTCGGCGTCTTTTTTTTTCCCATTTTTGCGCCTTTTTTAAACCTAAAAATCACCGTTGGGCTTATAACACGCCTTTGCGCGTGAACGTTACGCTCGCTATGCGTACACGCCCCATTCCCTCTAGATTCTATCTTTAACTTGGCCAACAATGGCCCTTTTCTCAGGATACATCTCATGTCCGATCTTATCTGGTCCAAACTTCAGGAGCTCCTCGATAACGGCCTTAAAGCTGTTACAGAAGCTTCGGACGAAAATGTGCTTACCGCTCTGCAAAAAAAATATCTCGGCAAAAAAGGTGAAATTCAAGCTTATATGCAGCACATGCGCGAATTAAGCCCCGCCGAACGACCTAAACTTGGCGCACTCGTTAATGAAGCCCGCGACGCACTCGAAGCTAAATTCGCTGAGGCAGAAAAACATTTGCAGGAAGCCAAACTTATGGCTGACCTCAAGTCACGCCGCGAAGACCTTTCACTCCCCGGCCGTACACCCGCACGCGGTGCCGAGCATATCTTACAAAAAACTCAACGCGAAATTGAAGACATCTTCCTTTCAATGGGTTTTGAAATCGCTAAAGGCCCCCAGTCGGAATGGGATTTCTTCAACTTCGAAGCGCTTAACTTCCCTGCTGATCACCCCGCTCGCGACATGCAGGATACCCTCATGCTCGAAAACGGTTCGCTCCTCCGTACCCATACCAGCCCGGTTCAGGTACGTACGATGCTCAACTACGAACCACCCATTCGCATTATCGCCCCGGGTACCGTCTATCGCCGCGACGATGACGTCACGCACTCCCCCGTCTTCCATCAAATTGAAGGTCTCCACATCGAAAAAGGTCTCAACCTGACACACCTCCGTGGCATCCTTCAGCTTTTCGCACAGTCACTGTTCGGCAAAGATACCAAAATCCGCCTTCGCCCCAGCTTTTTCCCGTTCACTGAACCCAGTGTCGAAGTCGATATTGCCTGTATCTTCTGCGGTCAAAAAGGTTGCCGTTTGTGCAAAGGTTGCGGTTGGATAGAAATCCTCGGCGCAGGTATGATCGATCCAAATGTCCTCAAAGCCGGCAACATCGATCCCGAAGTCTGGAGTGGTTGGGCATTTGGCGTCGGCATCGAACGCGTTGCAATGCTTCTTAACGGCATTACGGATATCCGCCTCTTCTTCGAAAGCGATCGCCGTTTCACCGATCAGTTTAAAGTCTAATGGACTTATCCATTGCGTTGGTCAAACGAGGGGGTAGCGGCGTATTTGCTTGCAAATAGCCGCTCAGGGGGAAACTTCCCCCCACAAAAAAATCTCCAAACGTCAATTCGATGGTTCCTGACATGCTCGCAAACAAACAATAAATAAAAGGATATCTACAATGCTCATTAGCTGGAAATGGTTACAGAACATGGTTGAAACGGGTGACATCACCGCTGCAGAAGCGGCCGCCCGCATTACAGCACGCGGTCTTGAAGTCGAAGGCCACACGCCCGATCCGACGTGCTACGGCGACATCAAAGTCGCAAAACTCATACATATTCAAGAGCATCCGAATTCGGATCACCTCCATTTGGTCGATGCTGACGCCGGTACAGGCGAATTGATTCGCGTCGTCTGCGGTGCTCCTGGCATTCAAGAAGGCTGGGTCGTTCCCTTTGCCCCCATCGGCGCCAAACTCGGCGATTTTAAAATCAAACCGTCTAAACTTCGCGGTGAACAGTCAAACGGCATGCTTTGCAGTGAGCGCGAACTCGGACTGGGCAGCGATCACGACAGCTTGCTCAAACTTAATGATAACGCCAGACTGGGCGCCCCTGTCGCTGAAGTCCTCAATATGGACGTTCCCGAAACAGTTGCAGCTTTCCACACAGACATCTTCGAAGTCGGTCTTACCCCTGACCGCGGTGATTGCCTCTCACACTACGGCGTCGCCCGCGAACTCGCAGCTGCCCTCAACGTCAAAACCAAAGACGTCCAGGTGGCAGACCTCAGCACCATCGCAAAATCCGACTTTATTTCGATCGAATCAGGCGACGACTGCCCGCGATACATGGGCATTCTCATCAACAATGTCACGGTTGGCAAAAGCCCCGCATGGCTCCGTCGCGCCGTCGAAGCTTGCGGCTGCCGCTCGATCAATAACGTCGTCGACATCACCAACTTTATTTGCTTCGAATTCGGTCACCCGATGCACGTCTTCGATGCTGATAAGCTGGCCGCTAAAAAAATCGCCGTTCGTCGCGCTAAAAATGACGAAAAACTCTTCGCCATCAATCACGAAACATATGACCTTAATGACACCGATATCGTCATCACCGACGGTACTAAGCCGATTGCCGTTGCCGGCGTCATGGGCGGTGCCGATACTGAAGCCGACGAAACGTCCAAAAACATCATCTTCGAAATCGCCACGTTCAACCCGACACGCGTCCGCAAAACGAGCAAACGCCTCGGTTTGCACAGCGAAGCAAGCCACCGTTATGAACGTTTCGTAGATCCCAATGGCGTCGCCCGCGCAGCTGCCCGCGCCGTTTGGCTCCTCCAGCAGACAACGGCCTGCGACCTCGTCGCCATCGACGACAAATACGTCTCCGAAATCAAACCTGCAGACCTCACGCTCCGTACGCAACGCGTTCAAGCCATCCTCGGCGTCGCATTCTCCGGCCTCGAGCTTAAACGCTACCTTGAACCCATTGGCTTCGTTTCGGACAATTGGGATACCGACACCATTCAGGTCAAAGCACCTACTTGGCGCTCCGATATCACCCGCGAAATCGATATCATCGAAGAAATCTGCCGCGGCTATGGATTCGACAACTTCCCCGCCAATTTGCCCGACGTTTCGATGAAATGTCCACACAGACTCTACGAAAAATCGCTCAATCCGACGATCTATCCCTGCGAACCCAATCTTTATGACCGCGCTGAACGCGCACGCCTGCACGCCCTCCGCGAAGCCCTCGTCGATATGGGCCTCACCGAATGCATGCACTACACCTTCATGGATCCGTCCGATCCCGAAAAAATGTGCTTCAAACCTGAGGCACCTGAATCCACCCCCATGAAGATCGCTAATCCCATGAGCGTTGAACACTCAACGATGCGTACATCGCTCGTGCCCTCCATGCTCAACGCACTCAAAAAGAACCTCGCTAACCAGCAAAAAGCCTGCGCCTTCTTCGAAGTTGGCGAAGTCTTCTTTGCTGCTGCAAAACCCAATGACGTCATCTGCCTCGATGAATCTCAACGCCTCTGCATCATGCTCTGGGGCGAAGAAGCGAAAAACTGGTTCGCCCCCACACGTCCCTATGACGTCTTTGACCTCAAAGGCGCCGTGGTCTCTGCGCTCAGCGCCATTAAAGTCAGTGCCGAAATCAACCAAAAAGCTGATCTCGTGCCTTGGCTCCACGACGGAATCCAGGCTGCCATCAAAGTCGACGGCAAAATCATCGGCCACTTCGGCGAGCTTCATCCCCTCGTTGTCAAAAATTACGACGTCCCCGGCCCCGTCTTTGTTGCCGAAATCGAACTCGCTGACGTTCTCAAAGCCAGCAATGGCCTCTTCCGCATGAAACAACTCCCGCGCTTCCACTTCTCACAGCGCGACTTGTCCATCACCGTCAAAGACACCGTCACATACGCTGCCATCGCGACCGTCATTGAGGCCAATCGCCCCGCTGAGCTCGAATCCTGGCAAATCTTCGATGTCTACAAAGGCAAACAAATCCTCCCCGGCCTCCAGAGCATCTCGCTCACTTTCCGCTACCGCGACCCCAACGCCGCAGATGCCGAAAAAGGCCACCCCCTCTCGGATGATGAAGTCACCAGCGCTCACAACAAAATTGTCGATGCACTCAACTCCAGCATAGGCTCCACCCTCCGCTAGATCTTTTGTTCGCTCTTTTAAAGCCCGGCTATCGGCTAACGCCGATACGCCCGGCCAAAGCCGCTATTCGCCATGCGAATACGCGGCTTTTTTTTGCTTATCCACTAGCTTAAAACACTCACAGCTTGCCTTCGGCTTCGCTACACGTGCGTAAGACTAATCCAGTCATTAAATTTTGCCCCTTACATTGTTCATAAACAGAGAATTATTATAAGTTGCATATCTATAAACAAAATTTATTAAACGCTAACGATACGAAATTTCTTATACATATAATAATTTTCAATCTATTTCATTCTGTCCGACAAACTAATTTTCATTAACTGTAACGAAATGCGCTCGCTATAATTTTATAGTTTTATACTTTTCTTATTCTCATTCTGTCCTGCGGACGGCCCAAAGGGGCGTCGTAACGCGGACGCCCCTTTGGAATCCCCGCGCGTGCAGAACTCACTTCGTTCAAATGAGCTGCACGCGCCTTCTTTTGAGAGCTTTTGACACATTTCTTTGTCCACTTCCTCAATCCTTTCGGTTACAGCCTTAAATCTGCGCTCGTTACAGAATTTTATACTTTTCTCATTCTCAGTTTGTCCTGCGGACGGCCCGTGCAGAACTATCTTCGTTCAAATGAGCTGCACGCGCCTTCTTTTAGGGCTTTTGACACATTTCTTTGTCCACTTCCTCAATCCTTTCGGTTACAGCCTTTGACACATTTCTTTGTCCACTTCCTCAATCCTTTCGGTTACAGCCTTAAATCTGCGCTCGTTACAGAATTTTATACTTTTCTTATTCTCAGTTTGTCCTGCGGACGGCCCAAAGGGGCGTCGTATCGCGGACGCCCCTTTGGAATCCCCGCGCTCTTTTGTCGCGCTTGCAGAACTCACTTCGTTCAGACATGCTGCACGCGCGGCAGACCAATGGTGTATGCAGGTAAATGGGATGAATTTAACACCGGTGATGCCCGTGTGACCGACCTCGAAAGCCTCGGCATTCCTGAGTTTCTTCCACCCCATGCCAGTGTTGAAGCAGCCGCCTACAATGCAGCGAATGACACAAGAAAAAACTATACAACTTTCGACCCCTATCCGCGCAAAACGCTCGTACGCCCCAAGCATAAGTCAACGCGCGCATCGTACATCAAGCTAAACGTCAACATTACGCGTGCATCCGATGAAACCGTCATTTCGAACGATATGCTCTATGTCATCGCCACCGATAACAACATCTATGGTCTTCGCGATCAACGCACGATGCGCTTCCTCGAAGAGCTCGCGCAAAACGTAATCTACTACGCATCTCCTACTGCACAAAGCATCACAGTTAGTCCCGACCAAGTCTTCCATGTTCAAAGATACAACAAGGACGATTGGAAGGATTCAACGCGATTCAAAGCAGACGAAACCGTCCGCTTTTCCATCCTTCTACCGCCGCGCGTCGTCTTCAATGACTTCATTCTCGAAATTAAAACTGAAAATAACGTCACCCCGATCGAGGTCAGAACATTCAATTATAGCGGCGCTGAAACCATCATCGAATACGATGGTAACACACTCCTTCAACTTTCAAACGGCAACAATAAATTCACAGCTAAACTCATGAAAGACGGTTTGACGATCTCAACCCTGAAATTCAAAATCTCTGCTAGCGTCCAAAAAAGTTCGCAAAAACTCGGAATCCCGATTTAACGAACACTATACGCGATCTCTGGGTAGAGAACATGCATTAATGTAAGCACGCCCCTTCTGAGACCATTCTTCAATATAATCGATGATGTACGAA
>JAZRWH010000028.1:0-11050 GCA_045599585.1 Myxococcota bacterium | reverse complement strand
GTATTCAAACGCTCTCAAAATATAAAAGTTCCTTGGCGGGCGCGAACTTGACTTCGTCTTCAACATGCGCGCCCGCTCGTCTGGTGCGCCCGCTGCTTGCCTTCGGCTTCGCGACGCAGGCGATTTAACAGTAATCTTAAGTCTTTTTTATGTTTAGAGATGACTCTATATATTGATAAAACGTGTTATCCGAATTTTTGTAATCAATTTCATGGGACGGCAGTGCAACAAGACTTAAAAATTGTCCTATTTTTTCGATGCACTAATATCATTTAATGACTAGGCTGCATAATGCAGCGATTTAGAAGCAAATTGAGCTATGAACATGAAACGCACGCCATCAAATAATAACGTATATAAATATATATTATATTTAGTTTCAATTTTATCTTTGTTGATGCTTATGCCAGCCTGCAGTACTTCGAGAGTAGCAGCGAGCACCCCTCAATCAGCCGCATCGACACATAAGCAGACCGAAAGTGTTTCGCAAAAGCGCGATCCGAGCAAAATATATGGCGATGAAGCATTAAATAAAGCTTACGCTGACTGGGCAGCCGCAGGGTATCCGCGTCATCCCAAGACCAGTCAATACGATCTTGATGGCAAAGCCAGCTGGTACGGCCCAGGCCTTAACGGCAACAAAACAGCATCAGGCGAGATCTATGATATGTACGGCATGACAGCCGCACACAAAAAACTTCCCTTTGGCAGCATTGTCATTGTGACTAATCAAAACAACGGAAAATCTGTCGTCGTACGCATCAATGACCGAGGGCCTTTTGTTGCGGGACGAACGATTGACATGTCGTACGGCTCTGCCTATTTAATTGAAATGATCAATGCAGGTGTTGTCCCCGTATCAGTTGATATTATCAAACTTGGTGGAGAATAAATTCGGCCATCGGCAATCACGAACAACACGTTGTGTTTGCTGCTAAATAAGCATATCGCTACATCACAATACCTTTATTAACTGCAACGAAATGCTTGGAAGCAGCAGATGCGATTTAACTTCCCATCTGCTGCAAGCCAGAGATAGTTTAAGCTTCGGCTTTGGTTTCAGAGTCTGATTCAGCTTTGGAGTCTGATTCGGCAACAGAACTGTCATGATCCGACGCATCGGCAATAGCATTTGTTGTATTATTCTTCACCCGGAAGCGAGCGTTGTAATCCGTTGCGGTTTGGTTTTTCCAAGGTCCCCAAATGGACATACCGATCATAAACAAACCAATGCATAAGAACGGAATCGAATAAATCTGGCCATTACGGAGTCCTTCTGCGACTTCACCATCTTGGTACTCTTTGAAGAACTCAACGATGAAGCGCATGCTCATGTATGAGGTCAAAATGATACCCGTCTGCAAACCAAGCGGTCGTTTACGGTCATGTTTTTTATAATAGAAGTGTACGCTGTAAATGATGATCATCGCGACAAGTCCCATCCCCACTTCAAACAGCTGTGAGGGATAACGTGGAATCATATCGTGGCGCGTAAAGATGAAGGCAATTGGAGATTCGGGATCACATGGTGCACCGACGATCTCAGAGTTAAAGAAGTTGCCAAGACGCACGCAAACCATTGCAAACGGAATGGTGTAGGCAAGTCGATCGAGCGTTGTACGGATAGGAGAGCGTCTGCAGAAATAGTCGTAGCAAATGCAGGTAAAGATAATACCGGCGGCGGCACCGTGACTTGCAAGTCCGCCTTTCCAAAAGTACAGGATTTGAATGGGGTCAGCGAGGTAACGATCGGGCTCATAAAACAGGCAATGCCCGAGGCGCGAACCAATGACGACAGCAGCCATCATGGCATAAGTTAAATTGGTCGCCGCTTCAGGATCTTCGCCTTCATCTTTATAGCGCCAACGAATGATCATATAGCCCACGGCCAAAGCGGTAGCGAACAATATACCGTAGTATCGCAGTGTAATTGTTACGTCTAACCCGGGGATTGGAATATTTAAGAGCTCCGGATTCCAATCCCACACAATGGCGGCGAGAGAAGTTAAAAAAGACATAAACATGAAAGGTATCTCCGTATAACGCCGCAAAGAGCGGCTCACAAACCACATTAAGCGCTATCGCGTAGCGCAGGCTTTTTAGAGTACAACAACTTACACTATTTTTACAGAGCCGCATTGAGCTTTTTAACGCCGCCTCAAGCCTTAGAATCCACTTTACGAACAAGACAGACCTCGTTACATCGAAAACGCCAGCATGAGACGCGGGCGTATGGCATGCCATAGCCCGCGTGCGTCCTGCGTATTGTGCCAACGGCACGATAGCAGGCGCCCTTTGTGGATAACCTTGTGGAAAACTGTGGATAACCTGTGGAAAATACCGCGCTTTTTGTGGAAATACATGTGGAGTCATTTTCAAGAAATACGCGGCAAATGCTGTACACCAATTCTCATGTTCAGTACTTTTAAAATTGTGGATAAGTGGATAAAATTTGTGGATAAAGTGGGGGATAACTTGTGGAAAATACCTACTTTAATGTGGATTATTTGAGGAAAAGTGGTGGTTAAATGTAGGTATAGAACTTTCAAATATGCGATTAATCTTGGTCTTATGCTAAGCACTCTGTCCTTAGCGAGCTGTCACTCGATAGAACGTGAACAATTGGCAACTGCCCATAGTGAACAAGTAGACGCTTCGCACGCGTCTGAGGGAGAAAAGATGATAATGCAAAAAAAGATTCGTCCGGCTGCATTGGCTGGAACGTGGTATGCAAAAGATTCGGAATCGCTAAAACAGAGCATTCACGGCTATTTGAGCAAAAAAGCGGCAGTATTAAAAGACGCCCCTCAGGCGATTGTGGTGCCGCACGCGGGTCATCGCTGGAGCGGCTCTGTTGCGGCTTCGGGCTGGCGGGAGGTACAGAACCACACCTACAAACGCGTATTTATATTATGCCCAAACCACCGCGTCATGCTGAATGGAATAGCGGTAGATAAAGCCGATGCGTTTGATACACCGCTTGGCCTCATCGATGTCGACACAGCTTTTAGAGACGAACTGATTGCAGAGGGAATCGCACAAGTCGTACCAACGGCATTTAATAGCGAGCATGCCATTGAAATCCAACTGCCCTTTATGAAACTAGCAGCGCCAGATGCCCTACTTGTGCCCATGATTGTGGGGCATGTGCATGAAAAGCTTGCCCAAAAACTTGCGGCAAAACTTCGCGCATCCCTGAATGAAGACGATCTACTCGTGATTTCGAGCGACTTTTTGCATTATGGCGACGATTACGGTTTTGTCCCATTTGAACCGGATGAAAACAAGATACGCGCCTACGATGACGCAACCTTTGCCGCGATACAAGCTATGGATGCAGAACGCTTCGAAGAATTTGCAACCGACAACAGCCATGCAGCCTGTGGCATCAATGCCCTCCGTGTCCTTGCGTACACCTTTGATGCGACAGAGGCGCACGTTGAACGTCTGGATTACGATACCTCAGGCAGACAGACAGACGATTTCGAGCGAAGCGTGTCCTATCAGGCAATTGTCGTTACGCAAACGCGTACTGCTAAACTCCGCGAAGGTGCTGAAAAGCTTACCGAACGCCTAAAACAACCCTCTGGGCCTGTCGCCGTATTGGATGAAACCGCCCAACAAAAAGCACACGCCCTGATTCGACTTGCAATCAAACAAGCTGTCGAATCGGGCCACGAAACGCCTTTTGTGCCAAGTGAAATCGTTGCTGAACTCGGAACCTTTCCAAAAGTCTTTGATAAAATGTACGGCGTGTTTGTGACGCTTCACGAAGACGGACAGCTTCGTGGATGTATCGGCAACATCATACCATACCAAAGCCTCATGTTAGGTCTTTGGGGACGCGCTCAAGATGCTGCCCTCAACGATCCGCGTTTCGATGCCGTTACGCCAGACGAACTGCCACGTCTCGACTACGAGATCTCAGTCCTTACTCCGCCTGAACCGATTTCGGGACCAGATGACATTGTCATTGGCCGACACGGTGTTATCCTCAAAAAAGACGGCCACCAAGCCGTTTTCCTCCCTCAAGTTGCGCCCGAACAAGGCTGGAACGTTGAGCAGACCCTCAACGCACTCGCGATGAAAGCTGGCCTAAGACGCGATGCCTGGCGCGAAGGCGCTAGTTTTGCTGTCATAGAAGCCCAAGTTTTTTAACAGCTTTGGGGTTACTCTTTTTCTATTTTTTTGGCTTCGCCTATTGCCTACGGCAATACGGCTTCGCTTCCGTGCCTATTGCATACGGCACGGATTTCGAGGTGTTGCATGCAACACTGGATACTTTAACCCATAACCATAAAAGAACAAGACTATGCGATTCATCTCTATATCCTTCATTACGGCAGCACTCCTCATCACTGCATGTTCAAAACCTGCCGAAAACAAAGAAGCCGCTGCTAACAACAATACGAACGAAAACAAAGATGCTGCGGCTAACAACAATACGAACGAAAACAAAGAAGCAGAATCACCAGCTGCACAAGTTGCAGAAGCTAAACCCTTCCAGTTCACGGTCGATCTTGGTCTGTTTTACAACCAGATGAAATGCGACGACGAAGAACATTGTAAATCGTACGAAGACCTCAACGTTCCGCCCGAAATTCCCATCACTATCAGCGATGTCCCCGGCGCAAAAGTACTTTACGATCTCGACTGCAACGGCGACGGAACCTATGAATTTACAGGGCTAACACAGAGTCACACTTGCCAATACGATATTCGCGACGTGCGATTTACAATTTCAATTCGAGGCGAAATTCCCGGACTCGTTTTGTGCGGAGACGACGAGACCGAAGAGACGTATGGTTTTTCGGACAACTTTGGGCCATTCAGCATCGATCAATGGGGATCCATTGAGTGGAAAACCATGCATGATTTCGCAAAAAACTGCCAATCGCTTACGCTTAAAGCAAGCGACACGCCCGATCTTTCGCATGTCACTGACATGTCCAGTATGTTTGAGGGTGCTGATAAAATCAATCAACCCATTGCCCATTGGAACGTTTCAAACGTCACCGATATGCGTCGGTTATTTATGGGCGCCTCCTCTTTCAACCAAATCCTTGATACATGGGATGTTTCAAACGTCACAGAAATGCAAGGTATGTTTGCTTTTGCGCGCGACTTCAACCAACCGCTCAACAGTTGGAATACCAGCAAAGTCAGATCGATGGCGAGTATGTTTAATGGGGCAGGGCAGTTTAACCAGCCTATCGAGGCATGGAACGTTTCAAACGTCAATAATATGAGCGGGATGTTCCGTGGAGCAGAAATGTTTAACCAACCGCTCAACAGTTGGAATACTCAAAATGTCACAGATATGTCAGGGATGTTTACGCGTGCCGCTGCCTTCAACCAACCCCTCAACAACTGGAACTTGCAAAAAGTAACCTCAACCAATGCCATGTTTATGGGGGCAAAAGCCTTTGACCAGGATCTCAGCACATGGGATCTCAACGCAATCGCCGACAAAGACAATATGTTTGTTCAATCCGGCATGAAAACATTACCTCATGGCATGAAAAGAAGAATGATCCTTTAATTATTCCACCTCCTTAACGAAGACTCAAACGCATCATGGAACAAGTCACCTCCTCGACAGAATATGGGACAACGCTCCCTACTCCACCCCATTCAACGCATGCGAACGATGAAGCACGCCAAACGCTCAGTACGTCAAACGCTCAAGATGAGCTGCAAAAGTGTGTCAAAGATCGCTATACGATCTTAAATAAGCTTGGCAAAGGTGGTCAGGGGCATGTTTATTTGGCCGAAAACGTTCACACGCACGAACGCGTTGCCATCAAACAACTCCTTATTCAATCGGTCACAGACTGGAAACAATACGATCTATTTCAACGCGAAGCTCAAACCCTTCAGCGTATTTCTATAGATGGTGTAGCAAAGCTCCATGAAACGCTTGAGTTTCTTAATCACGAAACTCCAATGACACTCATCGTTCAGGATTACATCGAAGCAGAATCGATGCAAGGATACCTGAACAATGGTCACAGTTTTCGAATCGATCAAATTGGCGATATTTTGAGTCAACTCTTGACGATCCTTAAGTCACTCCACCAGAGCAGACCTCCTGTTATACACCGAGATCTCAAGCCCTCAAATATCCTGCTCAAAGCCGATCCCCAAACGGACACCTACA
This sequence comes from Myxococcota bacterium, assembly GCA_045599585.1. GTDB lineage: Bacteria > Myxococcota_A > Bradymonadia > UBA4248 > UBA4248 > RGIG464. Next base: position 4,890 of record JAZRWH010000028.1, on the reverse strand, counting down.
AAGTGTACCTTATTGATTTTGGTGCCGTCGCCAACCCGCAACTCAAAGGCGGCGGTTCGACCGTTGTCGGAACATACGGCTACATGGCTCCCGAACAGCTCATGGGTTACGCCGTTCCCCAAAGTGACCTCTATTCACTCGCGATTGTCACCGTCTACCTGCTGAGTGGCACAGCCCCAGAAAACATCGAAATACGCGACTTACACCTTCTCATCGATCCGCATCTCGAGCACTTACCCAATGTTATCACTGCCTTTTTGCGTCAAATGCTCGAACAACGCGTCGAAGAACGCATGACCGATTACGGGGTGATCCAGGGATTTTTTACGGCTCTGCGCAACCAACGCTTTGACGCGATCCAACTCCCCGCAAATTCGATCTCGCTACAAAACAACAAGCGTTACCAGCTCGAAAAAGTTAAACAATACAATCAAGCAGGCAACATCGAACTGTGGCAATCACTTCCTAATCAAACACCACGCTCGATTCCCAAAAGCGTCTACCGTTTTTTTGCAAAAAGGATGATTCCCTTCCTTATTAGATCTATGATTTTTTCTATGTTCGCCATTTTGGGAATCTTTTGCATTATTTACATTGCATCCTTATATGATCTTTCTCTAGACACAGTAAATACTTATGGTCTTAGCGATAAAGCAACCTTATCTATCACTTTATTTATTATCGTTCCGATTGCTTTAATTCCGATCATTTTACTCATTCGCACCTATCGTCAAAAAGAGTTTTCAACATTTGATTTTTTCCATACCCTGAAGAATATCCGTTTTTCGCGCAAATCCATCGCGACAATCCAAAACATCAAGTACGTCCCCTGTTCGTTGTCGCATAACTACTATTCGCTGCCCATCAACATTACCTTACCAACTTGGCGCATTACATACAGCTTTAATCCACCTGAATCAGATCACCCTATCGTACATTCCGTCGAAACGCACTGTGCCGTAAATAATCTCAAAGAGGGCGATCTCATCCCCATTTTGTATAATATTCAAAACAAGAAAAAAAATACGTGTATTGTAAGTACGCCCTACCCCAAACCAATCATTCACGAAAAGATTAAAGAGGCTTTCGAAAAATACCGTAATACCAACGCAGAAGCGCTCAACATCCCTGTACTCGACGACCTCTACGTGTTTTCGAACACAGAAGAAACTCAAAAGGCGCCTCAAATTACATCAGTCTCCTCTGTTTCTTCAGCCAACGTCGCATCTGTGCCCACTGCCATTTCGAAGGACAACGCAACGCAATCTTCAGCCAAACCTGTTGCCAATTCCAGCACCAGCACTCCAAATGCGCCTGAAATGCAGCAAAACATCGCAGAGGCCCAAGCATCCAAACTAGAAACGCCCGAAATCGTTGCGCAACACGGCTACAAATACGTCTCTATTCTCGGCGAAGGTTCCAATGGCAAAACTTACCGCGCCGTCAAACTCAGCACGGGAGAAGTCGTTGCTATCAAAGCACTCAAATTTAACGACGACCTCAAAAGCTACGATTTATTTCAACGTGAAGCCGAGATCCTCAAATCCATCCATAGTCCTTGGGTGCCCAAATACTACGAGACGATCGCCTCCGAAGCGTGCTTTACTGAGTGCTGGCTCGTCCAAGAATTTATCGACGGCCGGTCATTGCAGGATATTCTCGACGAAAAACTTAAAAATAGAAATTGGTTTACAGAACAGGAAGTACGAGAAATCATTGAGGAATGCGGACAAATCATAAAGATGCTTCAAAATGATTTTACGCCGTCGATCATTCACCGCGATATCAAACCTTCCAACATCATGTATCTCAACCATCCGCGCATATACAAACACCTTTGCCTGATCGACTTCGGTGCCGTCGCCAATCCCGCCAAACGATCGAACCACTCTACCGTTGCTGGAACCGTCGGCTACATGCCCCCCGAACAACTCATCGGAGAGTGTACGCTCCAATCAGACTACTTTGCCCTCGGCGCAACGGCACTTCATCTTCTGACGGGCATCGCCCCTTCAAACTTCCCGTCTGATGGCTTTACCATCCGATTCGAACAAATACTCAAAACAAGAGTTCCCAACATCAGTCAGGATACTATCGATATGATTAAGCGTCTCTTAGCGCCTGATCCTGCCGACCGACCACAAAATGCGACTCAGCTTTGCATTCTCGTGAGCGATAAAGATAGTGCCACCAAACGCAAATATCGTACTCTAAAACTTGCTTTTAACAGTCTAAAACTCTTCGACTTAAACTCAAGAGTTAGTGTACTCTTCTACCTACTGATCTTCTATCCAACAATAATGTGCCTAGCATACATAATATTATTGTTCATTCCTTCGATCAGACTAGGAATTGCAATATGCATTGCCTGCATCATGTTCTGTATACTCGTGATATTAATGTCAAAAGCTACTGTTAAATGGAAGGCCAAAATTTATACAAATTTGCGAGAATACGGTGAACTACTCTCAGAAACAGATGATAGTCTAGCAGCAATGAATCTGCATGATAATACCGAACAAGTTATCCCTGCCACAGTCATGCATATTGATAATGACTTAGTCCAGTACACCTTTGGCGATAATCAATGCACTCTGCTTGGCCTCAGTCGATACACATCTCACACTAAAAGCTTGCATGTCGGTGACCAAATTACAATTAAGACCAAAGGCCATCATACTGAAATTGTAAATTCCTAGCCTTATTCTTTATATTCTTAAGCGCCCCTATTCGCTCAAGCGAATACGGGCCGCTGTTCGGCTTTGGCTTCGCCAATACGCCGAACCACTAGCCGCCTAGCCAAGCGACGCGGGCCGTATGTGCAGTGCACATAGGCCGCGCAGCGAAGCCGTATTTGCGGCACGCAAATAGGCGAAGCTATTAAAAAAAAACTTAAATTATAAAACTTCGCCTAAGAATACTAACAGCCAAACTAAGCCTTAGTGAGTATTTTGGATTGTTTCTTATATTCTAAAATCAAGAGCACCACGGCGCAAAGCGCGGCTGCAGCATCAGAAATCGGAGCCGTGTACCAAACACCATCGATACCAATAAGAGGCGGTAATATTAATAGAAGTGGAATGATAAAAATGACCTGACGCGTAAGCGCCAAGAACAAAGATTTACCAGGCTGATTCATACTTGCAAAGAAGTTAGAACCAATAACTTGAACCGCAATGATCCAGAAAAATGCATTATACTTTTTGAATGCATCCGCTGTAATTTCGATCATCTGCGAAGCCCTTTCTTTGGATTCATCCACAAAGATAGACGCCATTGTGTTCGGAATGAGCTCGCTGCACAGCGTTCCCAAAATTGTAATCGTCAAAGCACAAACGAGCGTCAGTTTAAACGCTTGCCACATGCGATCATATTGTTTTGCACCGTAATTATATGCAACGATCGGCTGCATGCCCTGCGAAAATCCGAGCACGATCATAAAGAAAAAGAACCCAATTCGCGTTACGATCGAAAAACCGCCAATATATAAATCGCCGACATTTTCACCCAATAGATCACCGTAATACTTTAAATTATTATTCTGAATAATAACGATTACGCAGGCTGCAGCATTGGTAAAAAAGTTCGGTGAACCAATTTGGAAAGAACGTTTAACAATGGGCCAGTCGAGACGAAATTTGTCACGCTCAAAGTAAATCGGACGTGTCTTGCGTGAAAAGATATAACAAACTGTCACGCAGCAGAACAGCTCGGCAATAACTGTAGCCATTGCGGCGCCGCGCACGCCCCATCCAAACCAGAAAATAAAGATCGGAGCCAAAATAAAATTAACGCCGACCGAAAGAAAAGCAATATTCATTGCCGCAATGGGGCTACCACTAATACGCAAAACCGAGTTCAGTCCAAGATACAAATGCGAAAATACATTTCCGATGAGAATGATTTGCATATACTCTCGAGCGGGACCAATTGTTTTTTCACTTGCCGAAAGAAACACTAAAATTGGATCGAGATAGATTAATCCGACGATCGTCAGCAAAATGCCGATGACAACATTGAGAATGACGACATTTGCCAAGATTTTGCGTGCTTTGGGGTAATCTTTTTCGCCCAAACTAATGGAGCAAAGCACACTGCCGCCAACGCCGATGAGCGCCCCAAAAGCAGCAGCGAGGTTCATAAAGGGAGCACATAACCCAACGCCAGAAAGGGCGTCGGTACCTAAGTGACCAATAAAGATACCGGCAATAATATTATATAATGAGCTGACGACCATTGCAGCGATCGCCGGCAACGAGAATTTCCAAAGGAGCGAACTGACTTTTTCATGACCGAGACGCAACGCTTTTTCGTCGTTCGGAGCAGACGACGGCGTAACCTCATTGTTCGTCGTCGATGAAATATCAGAAGTTTTATTTTGAGAATCAGCAGCGATAACTTCAGAATGCTTTGATTCTGTATGAACTATTGCATCCTTAGCTGACGCATCAAGAGCTGTTGAAGCATCGAGCGTTGTTTGCTGATCGTCCAAGGCTACATTATTGGTAGAACGGAGGGAGTGATCGTTAGAAGACATATACGCATTGGCGCACGGCGCCTAGATGATAAATTATACAAAAAAAGCCCGATGCAAGGGGCATTGGGCTGGATATACAAAAAAAGCAAGCTGAACAGCTTGCCTTTTATCAAAATGAAAACCAAGAAAGAAACGGTATTAACCTCATCTCACGTCGATAAGGTGCAAAAGCACGTATGACCACGAAATCTGTCTGATGAACATCAGAACTTTGATCCGTTAAAGGAGGTGATCCAACCGCAGGTTCCCCTACGGTTACCTTGTTACGACTTCACCCCAGTCGCTGTCCGATCCGTGGGCGGTTGCCTCGCTTGCGCGTTAGCTCACCGACTTCGGGTCCAAACAACTCCCAT
>JAZRWH010000027.1:0-5220 GCA_045599585.1 Myxococcota bacterium | reverse complement strand
GACTGGGGTGAAGTCGTAACAAGGTAACCGTAGGGGAACCTGCGGTTGGATCACCTCCTTTAACGGATCAGAGTTCTGATGTTCATCAGACAGATTTCGTGGTCATACGTACTTTTGCAGAGTTTCTTTCTTAGGTTTTCTATTCCGGAATAGCTCAGTTGGTTAGAGCGGGTGACTGTTAATCACTAGGTCGGGGGTTCAAGTCCCTCTTCCGGAGTTCTTGAGGCTCGATGCGTTGCATCGAGCCTTTTTTCGTTTTTCATTAATTACCTAGTTTTCAACGCACTACAGATTACTGTTGATCGCACGCGTCGCGAAGCCGAAGGCAAGCAGCGGGCGCTCCGGGCGAGCGAGCGCGCATGTTGAAGCCGAAGGCAAGTTCGCGCTCGCTGATGCGCGAAAAAACATAAACGCCATGACTTGCATACACTAAGTGTTAGCCGCGCGTGCAGCATGTCTGAACGAAGTGAGTTCTGCACGCGCGCCAAAAGAGCGCGGGGAATCCAAAGGGGCGGCCGCGCTATGCCGCCCCTTTGGCCCGTCCGGAGGACATCAGCCTTAAGGCAGTCTCCGAAAGGATTGAGTAAGTAGCCGCAGAAATGCGTCAAAATCACTCAAAAGATTAGAGTGGGTGATTGTTAATCAGAGGTCGGGGGTTCAAGTCCCTCTTCCGGAGTTCTTGAGGCTCGATGCGTTGCATCGAGCCTTTTTTCGTTTTTCATTAATTACCTAGTTTTCAACGCACCATTATTTAAAATTCATTAAAAACTTGGAGCTAAATACCGATAGACTCAAGATTACGGTTAAATCGCACGCGTCGCGAAGCCGAAGGCAAGCAGCGGGCGCTCCGGGCGAGCGAGCGCGCATGTTGAAGCCGAAGGCAAGTTCGCGCTCGCCGATGCGCGAAACAACATAAACGCCATGACTTGCATACACTAAGTGTTAGCCGCGCGTGCAGCATGTCTGAACGAAGTGAGTTCTGCACGCGCGCCAAAAGAGCGCGGGGAATCCAAAGGGGCGGCCGCGCTATGCCGCCCCTTTTGCCCGTCCGGAGGACATCAGCCTTAAGGCAGTCCTCGAAAGTATTGAGTAAGTAGACGAAGAAATGCGTCAAAATCACTCAAAAGAAAGCGCAGGGAATCCAAAGGGGCGGCCGCGCTATGCCGCCCCTTTTGCCCGTCCGGAGGACATCAGCCTTAAGGCAGTCCCCGAAAGTATTGAGTAAGTAGACGAAGAAATGTGTTTTTTATCGTGTCATTGAACTTTACCCAAGCAATTCTTTAAGCCCCGTAGCGTTTAATACATCATTTTTATAAACCATAAAATTCTTCTCTACAATCCATAGAGTTCTAATGCTATTGACGCTATCAGTTGCAATCGCATGTCAGATCTTGGTGCTGTAGTCTAGTTGCAATCCATAGATCGGATCGTTACAAGCTTGGGGAATAAAAATGTTGATTTTAAATTGTTTGTAATAAATAATATTGTATGTTGTACTGGGAGAGCATTTACCTTTTGCTAGTGTCTAGTTTCTTACGAGGTAAAAAGATGAAAAAATCAATTTTCTACATCATAGCAATAGCAGCTTGTGCAAGTCTCTGTATGAATTCCTGCTTTAAAAGCGCCAATAATTCCAACGATCTGAAGGTAAATGAGACCGCTGCAAAAGCAGAAGTCGAAGCACTGACCTCTGAAACAAAGTCTGATAAATCACCAGCATCGGCAGCAGAGCCCAATGAAGATACGGCAAAGTTAGAAGGTGGCATTGTTCAAAGCAATGCAGATGGCAATGTTCCCAAATATATTGAGGTAAAACTTGATGCAAATGCCGAAGTTCCATATACAGAACCCCAAGTCGGTGGAGAATTTGGTTCGGCACAATGGAAGGCGTTTGAGAAAAACTTCGATGATCCGTTGCTTTCTATTGATTCAGGTAAAGAAATTGTTGCTGAAATTGAAAAATCGCTCGATTTGGTCTGCGACCCCCAGGTAAAACAGCGTACATTGCCAAGCGGTGTCGTATTTCAGGCTGTGAACTGCGTATCCAAACACCATTACCAGGATAATGCGGAAAATAAGAAAGGTTATTTTTATCGAAAAAATGAGCATGGTGAAGAAAAATTCGATTTTGTCGATGATTGCTATCCAGAAACGACCAGTGTTTATGTTGTATTAACCAGTCCAAAGGATCACGTTTCCCGCGTTTTCAGATTAATAGAGAACATCGATATCTATTCATGCTTCCACAGAAGTGGTTCAGAAGACTTCCTGGCTTCTGGAAAATTTGAAATAGAGGCAGATGAATATCCATTCATGGATGTGAATGGCCTTTATGTGACGCTGAAAATCTCAGAACACAGGATTGAGGATATAGATCCGGCAGTTGGAGACCCACTTGGCGGTTCTGTGCGTGACGAAAAAACAATTTTTCTGTTTGCAGGAGACAGTCCTCGCTATGTTGATTCATGGCAATACGAAAATATAGAATCCAGCTCAAAAAAAGTATTGGTGACAGGTTATTCCGGATTTACACAGTCTGCAGGATGGAATGGAACCAAAATTGAGTTGACAGAGCAATATTCGTCAAACGATGGTGAAAGCTCCCTGATGGATAGCCAGATGAACGAAATGCTGGATACCGAACATCATGTCACGGGTGATTTGGGTTCTGCACAATGGAAAGAATTGGAAAATCAATCCACCAAAGCGCTTCTCAAGGTTGATCCCGGTGAAGACATTATCGCTAAAATGGAAGAATCGCTTGAGCTTGTCTGCACAACAATGGCGTCAGATAATTATAGAATATCTCCAGTAACGCTTAATGATGGCACAACGTTTCAGGAGATTCACTGTGTTTCAAAACGAAGCTATCTCAAAGAAAAAAATCCGGATGATAAACAAAGAGGTTATCTGAAAAAGAGTCTGGATGACACATTAACATCTGACGTTGTAGATGTCTGTGTGTCAAAATGTCACATGCTTACATGTGACGAATGTGAGGGTATTGATGATAAAAAGGAACAGAAAGAATGTGAGACGAATTGCGCTGAATGTATAGAAGACTGTCAGGACCTTGGGTATGGCTATTTCAGCGATGTGTACATTGCACTTACAAATCCGACGGACCACATAACGCGCGTTCACAAATTGAGAGAGAATGTTGCTGATATTTCACTTGTGGTTGATGCCCCAGGTACCGCTGCGTCATATTATTTAAACAATAATATTACTGTTGATAGTGCTCCTTTTATGGATACGACAGGTATTTATATTCAATTCAAGACTTCAGAAAGTCAATATAGGGGATGTGAGTGTGATTGCGGCGGCGTAAGTCGTGAAGAAACGAACGTTACAGTTTATCTGTTTGCAGGAAACGATTATCGACTGTTCAATTCATGGCAATCCGTTTCACTCGATAGTGATAATAACGATGAAAGTGCGGTGATCGAAGGGCCTGGCAGTATTACCGTCACAAATGCTGAGTGGAATGGAGAAAAAATTATATATACAAGATATCATAAAAAAGTGGATCCAAATGCAGATACGCCCGCATCAGACGAGGCAGACGATGCTGATGATACGCATAAGAAATTACTAGAAAAGATGGATGCGCTCAAAGCCATGAAACAATATGTCGTCGGTGATTTCGGTTCGACGCATTATGCGGCAGATTGCAAGATTGACTCTGCTTTACTCCTGATTCCGTCGGAAAAAGACGTCGTCAAAGAGATGGAAAATAAATTGAAACTCCGATGCAATCTTGGTGCTAATAAAACGATGACCTCTGGAACGTCTGTTTTATTTGTTGAATGCGTTGCTGCTGATTTGAAGAATGATATTGATAATAATATTAATAATGATCCAGATCAGGATGATAAACCTTATGAGCCTTTACGAGGACATTATGCCTGGGGAAATAATTGTATTGAAGATATGACTGATTTATATGTTGCACTGACGAACCCTAATAATACAAAAACGCGCATTTACAAACTTGGTTCTGATTTTGAGACTTACGATTATGAATGTGGCAACGTTGTTGCTTCTGCTAGTTTTGACATAAGTGTAGAGGAGTATCCATTTTTGGACACCGTTGGGCTTTATATTTCAACGACTGTCAAAAAAGATTCTGATGCCGAACATGCAGGAGGTACTGACGTTGAGAGCAGTCTTGACGTAGAGGTCCATTTATTTGCCAGTGACAGCTATTGTCCTGTTAAGCAATGGACATATAAAAAATGCAAAATGAGCCGAGCCGATAATGAATATTCCGGTGAAACCGACGATGATGGAAATCCCATTATCGTTCCGGAGTTGGAATATCATAAAAGCTGTTCAGTCACCGAAACTCGCTGGAACGGCACTGAAATCGTATTCAATACAGATTTAATTGAAACTGATTCGGAAGGTGATTTGGAGGATTTATTCTAGGATCTTATTTCATAAGGGCACGCCTTCTTCGTACGGCGTGCGATGGCCGGCTATGGCTTTGCCATACGCCGTGCCTGGCCGCCGCTATCAGCTTATCGCTAATACGCGTCGGCTTTTTTTTGGGGGGCGTTCTCACGGATAAAACAACTCATCTGCCCGTAAGAGAGATTGGAGGGGGGCGTTGAACACTAAGAGTGTCCATTGCGAGATGGAATCTGGTGAATGTGTAAGGTGAAATCGGGTCAGATGAGACCAGGAACCCTGGTAAGGCCGAGAGCTAGAAGTTGGTCGCCAAATAAATTGAAGTTCAATAACTGCAAGGGAATGCCTCTGGTAAGAGGGGCAGAGTAATGGATAAATGAATGTTGGAGTTACCACGAGGGCTAATTAAATCAAGGGTAACTTTCGGCTCGATTTTGGCTTCAAGAAAAAATAAAAAGAAAACTAAAAAAAAACTTGCACACATACTCCGACACGCGTATAAGCCTACCTCGTTCGCTGGAACTCAGAAATGAAGTTCTGCGACGACTAATGAAAACCGAAAATGAGAAAGAAACGTAAAAGCAACATATATAATGTTGCAGCAGAAGTGCGAGCTAAATATGTAACGACGTAGTATACTACGTCGCGTCAATGAAAAAATAAAATGCTCTAACGAATCCATGAAACCGCGTAGCACGCTACGCGTCATTGCATGGAAAGGGTAGAGCTAAAAATACAAGATCAAACTGGAGAGTTTGATCCTGGCTCAGAACGAACGCTGGCGGCAGGCCTAACACATGCAAGTCG
>JAZRWH010000026.1:0-18506 GCA_045599585.1 Myxococcota bacterium | reverse complement strand
TTGTCCACCCCAAATAAACTCTTGCGTTAGGCTCATAAAAACTCCCATTGCCTAGTAACAAGGGATGCCCATCGTTTCAAGTGTCCATATCGGAGGGACGCCCCTCAATTGACGTGTCCGATTTTAAGGGGACAGTTTAGGCATACCCTAATCGCCCCCCTGTGGGGGGGCGGCTCCCTCAAAATTCGCCCGAAATTGGCTTTAGATTTATCACGCATGAGGTTTTGTAAGCGCGTGCAAGGGTGCGCGCGTATTCGTTATCGATAAAACAGGAGTTCTTGGTTCGATGCTGCTCTATCTCTATGATTTGAGTGATTATTTCACGCCGTTGAACGTCTTCCGGTACGTCTCGTTTCGAGTTGTTATGGCGGTGATCACGGCGCTGCTCATCAGCCTGCTTTACCCGTCATTCATCAAAAAGCTCGTTGAAAAACAGGTTGGGCAGATCGTGCGTGATGACGGTCCGCAGTCCCATTTGAAAAAACGCGGTACGCCCACGATGGGCGGTAGTCTCATTCTTTTTAGTATCGTTATTTCGTCGCTTTTGTGGGCAGATCTTTCCAATCACTACGTATGGATTGCGCTCGTTCTGACATCATTTTTCGGTGGTATAGGCTTTATTGATGACTACCTTAAAATTCGCGAAAAGGGGAGTCGCGGCCTTCCGGGCAAATGGAAATTGATCCTGCAGTTCGGTATTTCGGCGATTCTCATGTACGTTCTTTTTAACGATCCCACGCTTAACTACGATTCTACGCTTTATTTCCCGTTTGTTTCTGTCGATAAATTCAGCTTGGCCATACCTCCGATCGTGTACGCGATCTTTGCTATGATCGTCATTGTTGGCACGTCCAATGCTGTCAATTTGACTGACGGTCTGGATGGGCTGGCGATCACGCCAGTCTCTGTTGCTGCAGGTACTTTTTTGATTTTGTGCTACGTGGCTGGCACAGTGTTCCAGATCGATGTGACGAACGAGGGCGGCCAGGTGATTCAGGGTACGTTCAATATGGCGCAGTACCTTAAAATTCCTAGTGTCGAAGGCGTGGCGGAGCTCTCGGTCTTTGCAGGCGCTATCGTCGGCAGTGGTATTGGCTTTTTGTGGTTTAACAGTTATCCCGCACAGGTTTTCATGGGCGATCTCGGTAGCCTCTCGCTTGGCGGTGCACTCGGTACGCTCGCGGTTCTCAGCAAAAATGAGTTCCTCAGCGTCATTATTTGCGGATTGTTCGTCATCGAGGCCGTTTCGGTCATCACGCAGCGCGAATATTTCAAGCTTACGCATAAACGTATCTTCCGCATGGCACCGATTCATCACCACTTCGAACTCGCGGGTTGGGCCGAACCCAAAGTCATTGTTCGATTTTGGATCATTTCCATTTTGTTTGCCCTCATTGCCCTGTCGAGTCTAAAGCTTCGCTAGGTTCACTCAAAGTATCCCTATGAAGAATACTTTGTATTTCTCTTTGTAAGAAAGGCTGGTTTTTCAGTCAGTCAAAGGCGCTAGCTTCATGCGGCGCCTTTTCGTTCATAAGTGTTCATTTTTTAAACAACGTCGAATGACGTCATTGATACGAGTTAACGATTATGGGTCTGTCAAACCTCATTGACTTTTCTCCGAAAGAACGTCCCTGGGATGGTTGGCTGCTGCTTAGCGTATGTTCGCTGGTGGCGATCGGCGTCGTCATGGTTTACAGCGCGAGTGCGATCACTTCGCTCTGGACGTATCAGGACGAATTTCATTATTTTACTCGACAGCTGATCTACGTTTTTATCGGTCTTGTCTTTCTGATCATTGGTTTTAAAGTGGATTACCGCCTGTATCAGCGGTTTGCATATCCGATTCTGTTTTTTACGATTCTAGCGCTTGGCGCAGTTTTGGGCGTTGGTACCGTCGTTAACAATGCGCGTCGTTGGATCCGTCTGGGCGGTTTTAATATTCAGCCGGCAGAGATCGCCAAGGTCACAATGGCTTTTTACTTCGCCTACTCCATGACGAAGAAAAAAGAGAAGATGAAAACTTTTTTGATCGGTATTGTGCCTCACGTCATGATTCTTGGATTTGTGGGTGTCTTGCTGATGCTCGAACCTGACTTGGGTACCTGTTTGCTCTTGGCTGCTTTAATGGGGGCAATGATGATCTTTTCGGGGTCGTCCATTCCTATTCTTTTTGGTGGTTTGGGCGTCGTCGGTGGTGCGGCTTGGCTTATCATTTCGCATACTGATCGTATCAAGCGTATCGAGGCTTTTTTTGATCCGTGGAGTCATGCTCAGGATAGCGCGTATCAAATCACACAAGGGTTTATTAGCATTGGCAACGGTGGAATGACCGGCAAAGGCATAGGCGAAGGACTCGGCAAACTTGGATTCATTCCCGAACTCCATACGGACTGTATCGGAGACATGATCGCCGAAGAGTTCGGTTTTGTTGGCATTTGCGTCATCATCGCGTTGTTTACATTCTTTACGTTTCGTGGCGTTCTCATCTCAATTCGTGCGCGTGACACGTTTGGTCGTCTCGTGGCGTTCGGCTTGACCGTTACAATCGCGCTTCAGGCCGGTATCAACCTCGCTGTTATTGCGGGGGCCATTCCGTCCAAAGGCTTTACGCTTCCATTCGTATCTTACGGCGGTTCGTCGTTGATTATGTGTCTCTTTGCTGTTGGCGTTTTGATGAACATTTCGAAGTGCGAAGAAGACAAACACGCGATCGAACAAGAGAAAAAAGAACGAGAAAAGAAAGAACGCAAGTTCCTCGACAAACTTGCTCGCATTCAGGCACGTCGTTTGGGAAAAACGCAAGATTAAGTGCTTTGGTTCTGATGGATTGTATTGAGACGCCGGCTTTTCGCTGACGCTCAATACGCCGTCGGGCGGCGCTATTGGCTAAGCCAATACGCGCCTTTTGGGATGTCCTATATTTTGTTTTTGTATCGTTAGAGGCATCTCAATTTCAAACTTTGAACGCAAAACCAAACTCAAACGAGTCGAGTTCATTTTTATGCACTTATTTTAGAAATAATTAGTTGAATCGCGTTTAAGATAAAAATTATTTTGCATTAAATTCTTTTTTGGAGTACTAGACCTACATTGCGCCGGCATGTACATCATGCATTGTTTTGAATATAAAAGGAATAAAATGAAACACATTTTTAAAACGCTTTATTGGCTTATGGTCTCTGTTGGTTTGTTGAATGGTTGTGACGATTCGAGCTCATCGAATGAAGATGCACACAAAAATGAACTAAAAGAATGCCGTGAAGGTCAGCTTAAGAGCTGTGCAGAAGTTGATTATATAAATCAGGCAGGCTGCTACCTTAAAAATGATAAACCAGTCTGTATGGATCTCGTGCCATGTACGGTTGGGTCTTCAAAATTTGTTTGTGATGGGGCAACGTCTGAGGTCTATGAGCTGATCTGTTTGCAGAAGGCAGATGGTACGACTTATTACGAGATCAACGAACACATTAAATCATGCGATTCTTGCAATAGTACTAAGGATGACTGTGAGGCCTCTGAAATAAACGGAGATGAATGCGATCCCCAAACGTTTGTTAATAAGTGTGATGGCAATTCATACGTCAATTGTGTGGATTTGGGCGATAGCTTTGAGATCCTATCGTATGATTGTTCTCGTTTTGATGAAATTTGCGCTGTTAAAAATGGAAACGCTAATTGTTATTCGTATAGTAAAAAGTGCGATCCAGATTCGACGCCCGAGGTTAACTATTGCTACAAGAACGAGACTTGGACAACGAGTTATATCGAATCGTTGGTGTGTACTAAGGCGTATGATGGACAGTATTATTTGTTGAGCGAAGAAAATTCATGTCCAGACAACGGTTATTGCGGAAGCGATGTCCAATGTCATGATGCACAGGCCTGTGATGCGCATGTATTTAAAGAGACTTGCGAGAATAATATTATTGTTCGCTGCAACCCAGCCTTCGAAGCGGTCGATAGTATTGACTGTAATTTGCAAGCATATATGAACAAAGAAACAACGACATGCCATGCTGTGAATGGAAAATACAGTTGTTATATGGAGCACAATCGATGTACAGATCCTACGCAGAAAAAAGGTGTTTGCGTAGATATATTTGGAATCAGTTTATATTATGAAGAAGGATGTATTTTAATGGATGACGGATCGATGTTCGACACCAAAGGAGGCACGATGAAGTGCGTCAATGGCTGTAATGAAGACAACACAGATTGTGATGAAGCTGGTTATGCAGAATAACGTTTAACAGTATAATTTTTTTGAGCCGCATGGGATGACTGTGCGGCTTTTGCTTTATGAGGATTGTTGTTCCGTATTCAGCGGGGCAGAAGGCTGCAAGAACTTTGCTTGTTGCATAGCGTTGTGCGATAAGCTTCACTGATTCTAAGCAGCACTCAGCTGATAGAATATATAACTGGAGGAAACTATGAAACAATACGATATTGTCGTCGTGGGAGCTGGTATAGCTGGTATGTCAGCTGCTTTGAGATGTCAGCTTTCGGGCAAAAAAACGTTGTTAATCGAACAACACAATCTTCCGGGCGGGTGTGCTTCGTCCTTTGTTCGTGGGCGTTTTGAAATAGAACCGTCACTTCACGAAGCGTGCGATATTGGTTCTGAAGAAGAACCGGGTGACGTTCGTGAAGTTATGAAAGAGTACGGCGTAAAACTGAATTGGCTTCCGGTTCCCGATTGCTTCAGAATGATCTCAATGTTTTCGGATGGCTCGCCGATGGACGTCACGATGCCGCACGGGGTTGACAATTTTATCAACCAAATGGAGAAGTACGTTCCTGGTTCCAAGTCGAAGATGCACGACCTTTTTGATTTATATGAAGAGATTCGACAAGGTACGGGCTATATTTCGGCGTCGGCTGGTCACGCGGATTCGGCTGTTCTCAAGCGAGATTATCCCAATATGCTGCGTACAGGGGCCTATTCGACGAGTGAAGTCTTCAAAGCGATGAAACTTCCACAGAAGTGCCAGGATATTTTGTCCGTCTACTGGTCGTACCTTGGCGTCGATATGAATCATTTGCCGTTTATTCATTACGCTTCCATGATGCAGCGTTACGTTCGTTTGGGGGCTTATATTCCGGCACATACGTCGCACGAGTTTTCTAACGCTTATATTAAGCGGTTCCGCGAGCTTGGGGGGGAAGTCTGGTACAACTGCCGTGCCGAAAAATTCATCTTCGAAGGGGATAAAGTTGTTGGCGTCCAAACGACGATGGGAGATGTTGGCTGTAAAGTTTGTCTGCCGAACATCAATCCGGACATCATTTATGGCAAGATGATTCCCAAAGAACGCGTTCCTGTTCGTGAAAAGAAGTTGTGCGCAGCACGCAAAGGCAAATTTGGTGCCCGTATGTATACCGCTTACTTTGCCCTCGATTGCGATTACAAAGATATCGGTATTACAAATTATTCCTACTTCCTCGCTGGCTCGTCTGACAGCGAAGATGAATACAACCGAATTCAAGCCGGTATGGATCAGAATAACTTTTTGATCTTCCTTTGTTACAACGTGGCAAATCCCGAAATGACGCCCAAAGGCACGTGTTTGTGCTCCATCACGTCGATGGGGTCGCCCAATGATTGGAACGATGTCGAACAGAAGGATTATCGTGCGCAAAAAGAAAAGATGCTCGATAAGTTTCTTGAGATTCTCAAACAAAAGACGGGGATCGACATGAGTGGCCACATCGAAGAAGTTTCCATTGCTTCACCGTGGACGTTTGCCCGTTATCTCAACACGCCCGAGGGTTGTGTTTATGGCTACGAAGCGCGTGAGTGGGATGGCATGATGCCTCGCATGATGATGCTCCGCGACGATTTTCCAATCAAAGGCTTGCGTCCCATCGGCGCATCCGGTCCCCGATCTGACGGATACTCGGGTTGCACTATGACCGGCAATATCGTTGGCAAACTTGCTGTTAAAGATATCGATTCTAAGGCTGTATAAGGAGGAGCGATTTCATGGGACTTAAGGTTAAAGTGGGTTGGTTTGGCATTTTTGATATGCTCAAGTTCAAACGCATGGGCGTTACGCGCGAAAAAGCGATTCAAAATGCAGCTCCTGTTGAAATTACCGGCGAATATAAGATCAATCAAAATGCCAAAGCATTGCATCCCGATTCGATTACAGTCGTTGTAAAAGAGATCATTTCACATGATCATGCGGGAGCCAAGACATTTATACTTTCTAAGGAAGACGGTTCTGCGCTTCCGTATTTTAATGCGGGTGCATATCTATCGGTTAAGATCAAAATTGGCGAGAGTTATACAACGCGAGCTTATTCCATCTCATCGTCGCCAAAATGGGCGCTCGAAGGCAAATACGCCATTACCATTAAAGAGAATAAAGACGGATTTGTTGCGCCTTATATGATGGAAAATCTAAAAGTCGGCGACAAGCTTGTCATTTCATCTCCGCAGGGTGATTTTTGTTATTCTAAATATCGTGATGAAAAACAAGTGATTGCCATTGCAGGCGGATCGGGTATCACGCCGTTTCTTTCGATGGCATACGCTGTTCGTGATGGCATCGAGGATTTTGATCTTACCATTATTTATGGCTCACAAAACAAAGATGTCATTTTGTTTAAGGATGAGCTCGATAAGATCGCTGCCGAATGCGAAAAAGTTAAATTGGTGTATGTTTTGACAAACGATGCGTCCGAAGGCTTTGAACACGGATATATTACAGCAGATCTCATTAAAAAACACGCGTCCGATAAATATTCATTATATATTTGTGGACCGAGTGCGATGTATCAGTTTATGCGTTCAGAAATTGAAAAACTCGGTATTGCGCGCCGTTTGGTTCGCTGGGAAGCGCAGAGTTTGCCCAAAGATATTACGACGGAGTCGACGGAAGTTGAGGCTGTCAAAGACAAAGTCTTTAAGATCAAAGTCGTTCAGGGGCCAAATACGTATGAGATCGACGCGAGGGCGACAGAGACGTTGTTAACTGCGTTTGAGCGAGCCGGCATCAAAGCGCCGTCGCGCTGCAGAAGTGGTTCGTGTGGTTGGTGTAGAAGCCACGTTGTTTCAGGAAACTTTTATGCTTCACAAGCGCATGATGGACGTCGTTGGGCAGACCGTGAAAATAACGACATTCATCCTTGTGCGTCGTATCCGCTTAGCGACATGGTCATCGAAGTTCCGGGTGAATATTGGCCTGAAATATAATTGACCAGAGTTGTTTGGTGGGGCAGCCGCTATTGGCTTGGCCAATACGCGGCATGCAAGCCGGCTATTCGCTTGTGCGAATACGCCGGCTTTTTGGGTTGCGCCGCAGAAAACAAGTCAAAAAAGTGGGGAAGTGTATAGCGGCGCAAGAGGGGGGAGCGGCGTATTTGCAAAGCGAATAGCCGCTCAGGGGGAGACTTCCCCCACATAAAAAGCCTAAAAATTAGGCAATGTCACTGGCTGGAGACTGGAAATTAGATTTTGCGCCACTGGCCTGCGGGAATGTCTGTGAAGTCGACGGGGGGAATGTTTGAGAGGATGTATTGAGCACGACGGTTAGCGGCTTCGGGCGTTTCGTCGGGGGTTTGGGTGTGGAGAACGCGTTCACCGAGACCTCTATAATAGATCTCAATGTTCAGGCCGTGTTTTTTTGCCCAAGCGGCGATGGACTGAGCGCGTTCGCGGCTGAGTTTGTCGTTGGATTCGACAGAGCCGACGGTATCTGTATAGCCCGTAATATAGAGCTGCATCATGACGCGATCATATTTTGCCTGCGTTTCTTGGATACGCTGGAGCGTTTCGAGGAGTTTGGGTTCTTGATCTTTGCGAATAGCGCTTTTGCCGGTATCAAAGACGATATCATCGTGGGGGATATCGATTGAACAGACGGTATTGGTAGACCATGCGCCGTTGCTATCTTCGACGCGGAGTTCAATGAGAGCAGGTTTTTGTCCAGTTTTTTCCCAAGTAAACGTGTGATCTTTTTGGGGCGGGTTAAAGTCTTTGGAGAGGCTGTCCATAGTCGAACCGTCATCGGCCGTCACGACGAGGGAGGCTTTGGTGATGGGGTGTGTAGTGTTGAAGGTGAGGTCATTGATGTCGGCGGAGAGTCCACGGAGTTCGAGATTGATGCCGAGAGAAGCGAGTGAGGCCATTTGGAAGTCGTTGTTGACAGTCCATTTGTTACCATTGCTGTCTTTACCGGTCATTTTAATGGAGCAGTTGTAAGAGCCCTGAGGTTGCTGCCAAGAAAAGTCGTAAGTACTGCCTTTAGCGATCGAGGGGATGTGTTGCGTAACGGTGTTTTTAGCGCAGTGGGTAATGGAGACATTAATATCTGAGATATTGTCATTAGCTTGGATGCGCATTTGAGCGGGTTTTGAATCGGGATGCTGAAGGATCACTGCGAAGCGCGCGGGATCAGGGATAGGCGCACCGAGCTGAGCAGAAGCGACGGCCGGCAGAGTAGACAAAAGAGCGGCGAACAAAAAAGCGCTTAGTCTCATAAAGCAATCTCCTTAGATGGAAAGAACGAACATCAGCGTTATATTGAGGAAGTGTCTGAAAGCGCAAGCTGAGGAAGAGATAGAACACAGCGGGGGAGGCCCCCACAGCCTATCGTATCACAGTAAGCATAAAACAAGCCAGAAATGGCAAAAAAAAAGGACAAAAAAAGGGAAGGGGTAGAGAAAAAGAGCATGGAAATCGATTGAAAGTGACATGAAAAACTTGCTTATCGGGAAAAATTAGCAGATAAAGCGCACAATGTGCCTCTTTGAGAGTCAAAGGGGGGTTGGCTAGTCCAAGCAGACATGTATTCAAGAGCAGTTCACTTCATTAGGAAATAGACTCGACCATGGCATTGGATCGTAATTTATACGTTGGAAAAGTACTGGATGGTGGTTACCGAATCGAGCGATTTGTTGGCTCGGGTGCCTTCGCATACGTTTATTTTGCGAAGTCGCCGACAGGCCAGCCGTGCGCAGTAAAGGTACAGTACAATCTTGTAGACGATGCGCGCATTCGTTTTGCCAGAGAGATTAAGGTACTTAAATCTCTTCCGCCCAACGATTATCTAGTACGTTACTATTCAGATGGTTTGATGCCGGAAGGCTATCCATATTTGATTATGGAATTTGTCGATGGTATTACGCTGAAGGAGTCGCTCAAGCAGCGTCACATCTGGCCAGTGAATGAGAGCTGTGAATTTATGCTTCAGCTTTGTCGTGCATTCAGTGGACTTCACGAAGATGGTATTACGCACCGCGACGTCAAGCCAGACAACATTATGATCACCAAGCAAAACCAGGTTAAGCTGATGGATCTTGGATTGATCAAAGACTCTCAGGGACTTCTCAAGTTTTATGAGAGTGAAGATATTATGAGCGGCCAGGATTTCAAAGAGAACCTGGACAAAGGTGTTTTGGCAGGCACGCCGGAATACATGGCTCCTGAGCAGTTTTCTGATCCGTCGGTTGATGACGAATCCAAAATGAAGACGGACACGTGGACGGACGTATATAGTCTGGGTTTAATTTTCTACGAGATGCTTTCTGGACACAAACTGTTTCCGTTTACGCCGAACAACAGTTCATCCGCCGAATATGCACGAAGTCTTTTGGCATATCTCAAAGAACGTACGAGCCAGCAGGATTACTCGATCAAGCCGCCCCAAGGCTGTCCTTATTCTTTGTGGACGGTCATTGCAAAATCGCTTCATGCGGACACGAGTCTTCGTCAGTTGAATGCCAGCCAGTTTGCAGAAGACATTCAGCATTATTTGACAACGGGTGAAGGTGTAGTCGAGTCTGATAGTGATAAGACGAGTGCGATTGATTTATCGAACTTTGCCGATGTTCTTCGCAATACGCAGCCGAAAGAACAGGCCGTGAAGCCCACGCCCGTTCCCAACTCCGAAGGTGTGTATGCGCAAAGCTCCACAATGGATCCCAATCTTGTGGCTCCCGAGATGCCGCCATATGCACAAAACGGAGCTTATGGCATGGAAGAACCGGTTGAGGATGACAATCGATGGCTTTGGATCATTGCAATTGGCTTGCTCCTGATCATCGCGATTATCCTGATCTTCATCTTCTTTATTCTGAACTAGCGTAAACGTTGATTGATTCGATCGCCTCATGTGTATATTTAAACGCATGGGGCGATATTTTTATCTGGATATTTCAAAAGTCTTAGGGCCGCGAACAGGAAAATTATGCTTCAAAATCTTTATCTCTTATTAACGTGTACGCGCGGGTTTGAAACGCAGGCTCAAGCAGAAGTTGAAGCGCTTGGGTGTACGCAAATTGAGGTGTTTGGCGGCGGAATTAGAGCAAAAGCCGATTTTAAAACGGCGATGAGCATTTGCCTTTGGGCGAGAACCATAAATAAAATTATGGTCGAAATCGCCAGCTGTCATGTTGCTAAAGAAGATAGTTTATATGACCTCGGTCACAGTATTTCGCTCGAACCGTGGTTTTCGTCGATGTCGACTTTTTGCATTCACGCGCACGTTAATGATGATCGATTTAAAAATCCGGTCATTCTTTCGCTCAAGGTCAAGGACGGAATCGTAGATAAAATGCGCGAGGTTTGGGGATGCCGCGCAAGTATCGACACGAGTCGACCAGACATCGAGCTCAATCTTCAGATCCTTCAAAAAAAGGCGCGTCTTTTTGTTGAATTGCAAGGCGATCCGCTGAATATGCGCGGCTATCGCCGACGTCAGAATATGGCGCCAATCCGCGAAACTTTGGCGGCTTCGATGATCGATGTCAGTGGGTGGCTCCCCGGTGCCAAATTGTTTGATCCGATGTGTGGATCAGGTACTTTTGCAATCGAGGCGGCACTTGTGGCGACGAAAACAGCTCCCGGAATTCAGCGTCACTTCGGTTTTGAAAAATTGCCCTTTTTTGAACGAGACTATCGCAATGATTGGAAAGAACTACGCGACGAAGCGCGTGAGATTTCAAAATCCGGACGAAAAAACTGTGATTCAGAGATCTTTGCTTCGGATATCGATGAAGGTGCACTCGATATTGCGCTCAACAATGCTAAAACAGCTGGTGTGGATCAGTTTATTCATTTCCAGCGTGCAGATGTTCTCAGCCTAAAACCCGTTTCGGGAAATTATATTATGAATCCGCCTTACGGTGATCGTCTTACGGTCAGCGGTTTTGATCTGCCCGAGTTTTATTTCCAGCTTGGCAGACATCTTAGAACTTTTTCGGAGTCAAATCTCACCATCATTAGTACCCCTGAATTACTTAAGAAAAATATGCACATGAAGCCCGATGCTCGCTATGCGACATTCAACGGGCCAATTGCGTGCGAAGTTGCCAATTATTCCCTAGGAAGAATGATGCGCAGTTGATCTTGTTTTGATAGGGAGGGGGATGTCTCCCCCTGAGCGCCTATCAGCTTTGCCAAAGTCGCATCTTCTCATCATCGTGTTGTAGTGTTCAGTCACGGCTTACCAAAGACTGCTCTTTCCGCTTTGCAGATGGCTTTCTCGAATCTGCCGCCTTTGGCTTCGCTGATACGTCGCTACCCCCTCGAATTGTCGTCAAAGTTAAGATTTAAGTTACAAAATGAAATTATAATATAACGGAGTTGTAATGGCTAAACGTAAGTATAACGAAGAACCGCATATTTCTGGAGATCTTGGTGATCTCAAGGGATTGCCTAAAAATGTCAATTTGGGTGAACAGAAAAAGCGTATTAGCGCTCAGGTTGAAGCGGGTAGAGCACACATCGAAGGCGATGAGACGCTCGGCAAACGTTGCGTTACGGCGCTTCGCTCAAGCGGTGAATTTAAACGTGCGACGCAGGGATTTCACACGTATCCTGCACGTCTGCATCCCGATGCAGCGCGCCTTCTTCTCGAAGCGCTTCCTGGAAAATCATTGGGTGATCCGTTCTGCGGCGGTGGTACGCTGCTCGTCGAAGCGCTCATTCAGGGAAGAGAAGTTCACGGATCCGATCTGAATCCCGTCGCGACGCTCGTCGCCACGTCTCGTACAGCGCTTCTTTCCCCTTCACAGATCACTGAGCTAGAGACACTTCTTAAGGACATTCATCAAACGGCTTGTCAGACTTTGGATGACAAAAAACACGTCTTTTTGCCTCAGTCAATTCTCAAATACAAAGACTGGTATCAGCTTGTCTGCTTTAACGAACTTGCTGCGTTGTATGATGCGATTCGTTCGCTTGAGTGTGATCTTAAGCCACTTTGTCAGGCTGTTTTTTCGAGTCTCGTCATTAAGTACAGTAAACGCGCGTCAGATACGTCTAATAAAGTCGTCAACATTGCCAGAAAACCTGGTTGTGTCGTCAAAGCTTTTGCTGAAAAAGCAAAAGAGTATGTCGAGAATCTTCGCGAACTGCAGACGCTCGTTCCTCCCGGAACGCATCAAGCCGAGATTTCGCTTGCCGATGCTCGCTTTCCGAAATTTAAAAATGTCGACACGATCATTACGTCACCGCCCTATCCTGGAACGTACGACTATCTTCCGCTTCAGCAGCTTCGTCAGGCGTGGTTTGACCTCGACATGAAGGTCGACAGCGAAATCGGTTCGCGACGTTCTTTTAAAACGACGCGTAATGCTTACGAAGCATGGCTCAAAGATACGGACAATTGGATGGCTTCGGCAGCGAATGCACTTTCGATCGGCGGTCGCATTGCGATCGTCGTTGGTGAGGGTATACAGGCCGGCAGAAGTTTGAAGGTTGCTAAGCCGACGATGAGCGCAGCACAAAGAGCTGGACTCAAATTCGTCTGTTGTGCAAGCGTCGATCGTCGTGATCCAGCGACGGATCAGAAAAAAATCGAATATATTATTGTTTTCGAGAAAATAGCAGAAACACCATCGAATGTTTTGCCTAAACCTCCGAAAGAAGACTCAAAACAACTTGGTTCGAGGGCGACAGACATTCGCGACATCAAACCCTTTACCCAGAGAAAACGCACGCCTGAATTCAGTGACGGTGAAGCAAATGATCATCGCGACGACCGTGGCCCCCGTGACGACCGCCGCCGCGACGACCGTGGCCCTCGTGAAGAACGCCGCCGCGAAGATAGAGGTCCTCGTGAAGATCGCCGCCGCGAAGATAGAGGTCCTCGTGACGACCGCCGCCGTGAAGATAGAGGTCCTCGTGACGACCGCCGCCGTGACGACCGCGCACCTCGTGACGACCGCCGCCGCGAAGATCGCGGCCCTCGTGAAGATCGCCGCCGCGAAGATCGCGGCCCTCGTGACGACCGCCGCCGCGAAGATCGCGGCCCTCGTGACGACCGCCGCCGTGAAGATCGTGCACCTCGTGACGACCGCCGCCGTGACGACCGCGTACCTCGCGATTCAAAACCCAAATCTCTTTTTGGTTCTCATCGTTTGAGCGGAAGAAAGACTGACGATTCAAATAAAGATTAGATCCTAATGACGCTTGGTTAACAACAGTACGTTGGAATATGCGTTTCCTGAAGATGTTTGCTTCGCTTTGAGTCCTTTGGTGTAGGCATCAAAGACAAGAAGGGGTAGCGGCGTATCACCTTCGGTGATAGCCGCTCAGGGGAAGACCTTCCCCTCTCAAAAATCTAAGGAAATGTTAAAATCGATTCAAAAGTTTATTCTAGCTAGAGGCCCGTTGTGGGCCTCTATTTTGTCTATATAAAGGAAGATATCATGAAACGTTACGTCGGTATTGACGTGGGTGCTGAAACTCTTAAAGTCGTTGAATTGATTGAAAATAACGGGAAATTCTCGGTCGGTAAAAAAGTTCGCATCGCGCACCAGAAAGACCCGATGACAGCTTTGCGCAATACACTCAACGATTTTGAATTTAATTCGATCGATGCAATGGCTTCTTGCGGTCGACTCGCTCGTATGTTTAAAGTGTTGCAAGTTCCTGATAAACTTGCGCGTGCAGAAGGATTTAAATTCTGCGTTGATGCAAAACCTGCAACGGTCGTTTCTATTGGCTCGCACGGCTTTTCAGTTCTCGAAATGCGTCTTGGAGACCGCAATGTCTATCGTGAAAACACACGTTGTTCTCAGGGTACGGGCAATTTCTTGATGCAACTGGTCGAACGCTTTGGTTTGACGGTCGAAGAAGCCAGCACGCTTTGTGAAGATATTGAAGATCCTGCGCCGCTTTCGGGACGTTGTCCGGTTATTCTAAAAACGGATATGACGCACCTTGCAAACTCGGGTCAGAGCCATGCGCGCATCGTCGCGGGGCTGTATGACGCTGTTTGCGAGAACGTTCAGGTGCTCATTAAGCCGGCGCTTTGTCCGCCACGCATGGTTCTGGCGGGCGGTGTTATGCAAAGTAAGCGCATTTGCCGTCATTTTGAGCGTTTCTGTAAAAAACATGATTTTGAGTTGCTCCAGCTTAAAGATGATGACGGGCTCTTCATCGATGCGATCGGCTGTGCACGTATTGCTGCGGAGCACAATGAAAAACCAGCATCGTTCGAAGAGATTTTCTCGGTAAAACAGACAAAGCATATCGAGCATATCAACAATATTTCGGAATCTCTCAAACACGTTCATCGTCTCGAAAAGCCGGCATTCATCTCCGCTTCCGAACGTCCGAATGCGCGTCTTATTCTTGGCTACGACATGGGATCGACGGGCTCTAAAGTCGTTGCGATCGATGCAGATACGGGCGATATGCTTTGGGATGCCTATGAGAATACTAAAGGAAACCCGATCGGTGCCGCACAGGATTTGACGCGTCAGTTCCTAGCGAGTGCCTGGGCTAACAATAGCGTGGTTGCTGTTGGTGCAACAGGATCCGGTCGTGAGATTGTCGGTTCGCTTCTAAGCGTCTGCTATACGGCTTCGCCTGTTTATATCCTCAACGAGATTGCTGCACACGCAGAAGGTGCAGTTTCATACGACAGCCGCGTTGATACAATTTTTGAAATTGGTGGTCAGGATGCGAAATATATTCGTATTGATGGTGGCCGTGTTGTAGACGCAGCAATGAACGAAGCATGTTCTGCAGGAACAGGATCGTTTATCGAAGAGCAGGGCAAACGCTTCCAAGGCGTAAAAGACGTGCGTGACCTCGGAAAAATAGCTGCAGGTGCTTCTTGCGCTTGTTCGCTTGGTCAGCACTGCTCAGTCTTTATGGCAGAAATCATCGACGAAGCTGTTGCGACGGGTGAAGCCCAAGAAAATATTATTGCGGGTATTTACGATTCGATCATTCAAAACTATTTGAACCGCGTTAAGGGGTCGCGTACGGTTGGCAAAGTGATCTTCTGTCAAGGTATGCCGTTTGCAACAGATGCTCTTGCTGCTGCGGTCGCACGTCGTACTGGGTCCGAAGTTATTGTTCCGCCTAACCCCGGTACCATTGGCGCACAGGGTATTGCTCTGCTCGCGCGTCGTTATCGTGTTCAGGGGCACGAGGATCTTCCTGCGCTCGATATGGCTCGCTTTTTGGCTGCAGAAATCGTCAAAAAAGATACCTTTGTTTGTCAGTCGAATAAAGGTTGCGGTGGCGCAGGTAATAAATGCCGCATTGATCGCATTAAGACACGCCTCGAAGGCAAAGAATCCAACTTTACATGGGGTGGCGGTTGCTCACTTTACGACAAAGGTACGGGCCGTATTAAACTGCCTGACCTCGCTCCGGATCCCTTCCGTCAGCGCGACGAACTCGTTCAGAGCATTATTGACAATTTGCCGGCAAACCCCAATGGTAAGCTTGTTGCTGTCAGTGAAGAATTTACGCTTAAAGGCCTTATTCCCTTCTTTATGACGTTTATTGCTGAACTCGGTTTCCGCCTCGATGTGTTCCAGCATGCCGATCAGTCCATTCTTAAACGTGGTATCGAAGAAGCAAATATTCCTTTCTGTGCGCCAATGCAGCTTTTCCACGGTATTACGTCGACCCTCATTGAACGTAAACCCGATATTCTCTTCCAGCCCATGCTCCTGAGCACGCCGGCCATGAAAGACGAAGATAGAAGTGTTCTTTGTCCGATCGTTCAGTCTGCTCCTAAACTCAATCAGTGGGATGCTAACGCTTCGAAAAATGCTGATGAGTTTTCTAAGATTCGCTTCGTTTCGCCTGTCATTGACTTCCAGCCTGGTGGTCTCGAATCCGAAAACTTCCGTAAATCTTGCCTCAACATGATGGCCCTCTTGCTTGACAAAGACGAAAAAGAAGTTGCGTTGACTTTCGACGCGATCTTCGACAAAGCACTTGCGGCTCAGCATAATTATGAAGAACAGCTCCTACGCAATGGTGATGTCGCTCTCGCTTATTGCGCTGAACGCGGTATCCCGGCTGTCGTCGTTTTGGGGCGTGCTTATACGATTTACAACAAAGTTCTCAACTCCAACGTTCCCGCGATTTTGCGCGAACAGGGCGCAATCGCAATTCCTATCGATTGCTATCGTATGGACGACGATACCCCTGTTTTCAAATCGATTTATTGGGGCTACAGTCAGCGTAACCTTCGTGCAGCACACCAAGTTCGTCGCAACCCCAATATCTATAGCGTTTGGTGCTCTAACTACGCATGCGGTCCCGACAGCTTCTCGCTTCACTTCTTCAATTATATTATGGAAGGAAAGCCCTACGCTGTTATTGAAACAGATGGTCACTCGGGTGATGCCGGCACGCGTACGCGTATCGAAGCGTTCCTCCATTGCGTCCGTGAACATATTGCAAAAAATGCTGAAATTGGTCATCCCCACGAATTCATCGAGATCGAGCACAAAAATACAACGCTCCAAAAAGCTAAAGAAAATGACGAATTGATCATTATTCCTCGACTTGGGCCTGGTGCTCGTACTTTGGCTGCTGCTTTGCGTGGTCTTGGTTATAAAGCTGAAGCTGCAAAAGTTCCTACACGTGAAACGCTCGCTATTGGCAGAAAATACACGTCTGGTAAAGAATGTGTTCCAATGACGATTACGCTTGGTACGCTCATTGAACGCGTGACCCAGGATCCCAATCCCAATCAGAAGTTCTGCTTCCTCATGCCTGGTGGACGTGGGCCATGCCGTTTCGGTAACTATAACCACCTCCACAAGATTTCGATGGAACGTCTCGGTCTTGCCGATCGCGTCAATGTTTGGTCGCCTTCCGATAACAACTATTTCGCTGGCATCGAACCTGGTACGGTTGCACTCGCATACACGGGTTTCATCGCTGCAGATATCTTACTTTCGATGCGTTACGATGCGCGTCCCGCCGAAATCCTCCCGGGTTCTGTTGATGCACTATACGAAAAACTCGCCAACGATTTGGATGCCCTCCTTTCGACTAAAGCTTCGGAAGATGGCAGTTTAGCTGGCGCAGCGCGTGAAATTGCGCTCAAACGCTTCTACGGTCTCCGTAAATTCATCGCTGATGCTGCAACGGCTTTTGTTGCACTCCGCAAACCCGGCGAACTTCCTACGGTTTTGGTCACGGGCGAAATTTACGTTCGTTGCGATCCGTTTGCGAACGATTTTGTCATTGATCAACTCCAAAAACGCGGCATTCGTGTCAAACTCGCGCCTTTCTTTGAATGGCTCGATTATCAGGAGTATATTAATACGCAGGTCGGTATTCCTCAGGATTGGTCTTCATGGTTCTCTGCTAAACTCCAAGTTTACATTCTCGAGACCCTCTATTCGACGGCTGCCAAAATTATGGGTTGGTCGCCGCTCTGCCGTGCCAAAGATTACCTTGCCGACTCCAATCCGCTCATTCGCTTCCAGCTCGAAGGTGAAGCTGCCCTGACCCTCGGAAGTGCAATGCACGAATGGAATCATCATGAAATCGACGGCTGTCTCTCCCTTGGACCCCACGAATGCATGCCCTGCAAAATCGCTGAAGCTCAGTTCTTCCACGTCGCCGAAAAGACGGGCCTCCACGCCTATACGCTTCACCTCAATGGCGATCCCGTTGACCCCGTCGTGATCGAAAACTTCGTTTATGAAGTCCGCGAGCGCTTTGCAAAACGTGATGAACGTCGCCAGCAGAACCCTGTTCACGCGACGACGCGACTTGACGCTGCAAAGGGTGTTCTTAAAGAACTTATTCGCGGTCTCCCTGGACGTTATCATACTGATCTCGAAACAAATATATAATATTGGTTTTAATGTTATATATTCTGTGAATTTGCCCTGGCTATCGGCTTTGCCGATACGCCTGGCGCTTCGGCTATCGGCTTTGCCGATACGCCTTCGCAAACGCCGCTATCCTATCGGATACGCGGCGTTTTTTAATTGTGCAGTGTCATTGTCCTACATTAATTGAATATATATTTATGCGAATTGACTTTTGTTGCAGTCAGCAGAGTTTCGTGTGACTCAATAAATAAGATAACTGTTAAATCGCCCGCGTCGCGAAGCCGAAGGCAAGCAGCGGGCGCACCGGGCGCGCATGTTGAAGACGAAGTCAAGTTCGCGCCCGCCAAGGAACTTTTATATTTTGAGAGCGTTTGAATACAGTTCGAGGAAACAACGAAAATCCTTGAGGGCGCAGCCATTAGGCTGTAACCGAAAGGATTGAGGAAGTT